>CBDUMB010000066.1:0-10559 GCA_965368205.1 uncultured Pseudomonadaceae bacterium
GATCCGCAAAGGCAGAAGTCAACCTGGACCGGATCGAGCTAAAAAACTCTATTCTTACACTGAACAGGTGTTGCACCCCCATACCCACATCGGTATAGTTCGCGTCCCGCTTTCGGGGTGCCTTGGGATTTGAAAATCATTAATTGAGTTTCAAACGATCAGGGTTTGAAAGTGGGAAGAGACGTTTAAGGCGGTAATCCTTTGATCCTAGCTGGTGCTCATCATGAGTCAATGCGGTTGGAGCGGACTTTTTACGCTGGAAAACGTGGTTGTGAGCCGTAGGGCAGCAATCTGATCTTTAACAGGAAGAGTTTCAGACACCTCTGGGTGGTGTGGCCTCAAGCAGGCCGTATTGCAGCAGAAGGGTTTGAAGTAACGTAACTTGGGTTTTGGAGTACGCTAGGTGCAGAACCAACGCATTCGAATACGCCTTAAGGCTTTCGATCATCGTTTAATTGACGTGTCCACGCAGGAAATTGTAGACACTGCCAAGCGCACCGGTGCGCAGGTAAAAGGGCCGATTCCTTTGCCGACGCGTAAAGAGCGTTTCACCATTCTGGTTTCACCGCACGTCAATAAAGACGCGCGCGATCAGTATGAGATCCGTACCCATAAACGTCTCCTGGATATTGTTGAACCCACCGAGAAGACTGTGGATGCGCTGATGAAGCTTGATCTTGCAGCAGGTGTGGAAGTACAGATTAGTTTGAATTGATAAGACGCTGGCGTATCCGAGAGGAAGCCGGCGTTTTTGTATAGATAGATAGAAAGTGGCTGGGCGGCAATAGTTCGTTCCAGGCAAAGAACAAGGCTCCGATAGGGAGCCACTGATAGGCGCAAGCCCGGCTCAGTTCTTCTAATCCCGTAAGGGAGATGCGAGGAGCGTGAGTTTTTTGCGCTTTGAGAAGAGTCGAACGGCTCTTGTATTTGACCAGGAAGATGACCAATGGCGATTGGATTGGTAGGTAGAAAATCAGGAATGACACGGGTCTTCACCGAAGAAGGCGCGTCGGTTGCTGTGACAGTTATAGAAGCTGCACCCAACCGCATTACTCAGGTTAAAACTGACGACACAGACGGCTACAGTGCGGTTCAGGTAACTGCAGGTGAAGTCAAACAAAACCGCGTCAGCAAGCCTGAGGCGGGCCACTTTGCCAAAGCGAATACCGGCGCTGGCCGAGGTTTGTGGGAATTCCGTGCTCTGGCGGAAGACGAGATGGCGATCGGTGGTGAACTTACTGTGGAACAGTTCGAGGTAGGTCAAAAAATTGATGTGCGCGGCATTTCCAAAGGTAAAGGTTTTGCTGGCGGTATCAAGCGCTGGAATTTCAGTCACCAGGACAACACCCACGGTAACTCTATATCTCACCGTGCGCCGGGTTCTATTGGTCAGTGCCAGACACCCGGGCGTGTTTTTAAAGGTAAGAAGATGGCGGGCCATATGGGTGCTGCTAAAGTCACCACGCAAAACCTTGAAGTGATTCGAGTGGATGCAGAGAAAAACCTGATTTTGGTTAAAGGTGCTGTACCAGGACCTGCAGGCGGGGATGTTTTTCTTCTCCCTGCTGTGAAAGCCAAAAAAGGGGGGACTAGCTAATGAACCTCAGTTTGGCAGCAGACGGTGGTAGCGTCGAAGTCTCTGACTCGGCATTTGGCCGCGAATTTAACGAAGCCCTGGTGCATCAGGTTGTTGTAGCGCACATGGCAGGCGCCCGACAGGGTACCCGCGCACAGAAAAACCGCTCAGCGGTGAGTGGTGGCGGTCGTAAGCCATGGCGTCAGAAGGGCACAGGTCGCGCTCGTTCAGGCACCATTCGCTCGCCCATATGGCGTAGTGGTGGGGTAACCTTTGCCGCGCAGCCCCAGGATCATTCTAATAAGGTAAATCGCAAGATGTACCGTGGCGCGCTGCAGTGCATCGTCTCAGAACTCATCCGTCAGGAGCGCCTGGTGGCGATTGAGTCGTTCAATATCGATGCGCCTAAAACCAAAGCGCTTCTGAGCCAGTTGAAAACCCTTGATTTGCGCAGCGTGCTGATTGTCACTGAAGAGGTTGATGAAAACCTCTACCTGGCCTCACGTAACGTAAAGGGTGTGGATGTTCGCGATGTGCAGGGCGTGGATCCAGTCAGTCTCATCAGTCATGACAAGGTGTTGGTGACGGTGGGCGCGCTGAAAAAACTAGAGGAGGCTTTGGCATGAATCCAGAGCGTGTTTTTACTGTGCTGCGCGAGCCGCACATCTCCGAAAAAGTGTCAGTGCTGGGCGACGCTTATAATCAGTACGCCTTCAAGGTGTCCACTGATGCAACCAAAGCTGAAATCCGCGAAGCGGTCCAGACGCTGTTTAATGTTGAAGTTAAAAAGGTAACCACCGCCAACGTCAAAGGCAAAGTGAAAAAGAATGCCCGTGGTGTTACCCGTAAGAAGAATTGGAAAAAAGCGTACATCACTGTGGCCCAGGGCCAGGAAATTGACTACATGGTAGTCGATTAGGTCTAGGTATAAGCGAGTTAGGAATTTTTAGATGGCTGTTGTAAAAGCAAAACCAACTTCCCCCGGACGACGGTTTGTTGTCCAAGTTGTTGACAAGAGTTTGCACAAAGGTGCGCCGCATAAGCCGCTGCTGGAGCGTAAAAGTAAAAATGGCGGGCGCAACAACGCTGGCCGTATCACTACGCGTCATCGTGGTGGTGGTCATAAGCAACACTATCGAATAATTGACTGGAAGCGCACGAAAGATGGCATTCCTGCTGTTGTTGAGCGGATTGAGTACGACCCGAATCGTACGGCTCACATTGCGCTGCTGAAGTATAAAGACGGCGAGCGCGCGTACATTATCGCGCCAAAAGGTGTGCAGGCAGGCGATGAGCTGATGAGTGGTTCCAGCTCGCCGATTCGTCCTGGTAATGCTATGGCGTTACGTAACGTACCCGTCGGTTCGGTGGTTCATTGTGTTGAATTGAAGCCGGGCAAAGGCGCGCAGATGGTGCGTAGCGCCGGTGGATCTTGCCAGTTGGTGGCTCGTGAAGGTACGTATGCAACATTGCGGATGCGTTCTGGCGAAATGCGTCGCGTATTGTCTGAGTGTCGCGCGACGCTGGGTGAAGTTGGCAACAGTGAGCATAACCTGCGTTCACTCGGTAAGGCTGGTGCCACACGCTGGCGCGGACGTAAGCCGACGGTACGTGGTGTTGCTATGAACCCGGTTGATCACCCGCATGGTGGTGGTGAAGGTAAGACATCAGGTGGTCGTCACCCGGTAACACCATGGGGTGTTCCAACCAAGGGTCATAAGACGCGTTCAAATAAGCGTACCGACAAACTTATTGTGCGTCGTCGAGGTAAGCGTTAAACGCTACCGACTTAAAGGATAGGAGAAAGCTAAGTGCCAAGATCGTTATATAAAGGACCGTTTGTCGACACACACCTGATGAAGAAGGTTGAAGTGGCTGCGGCGAATAACGAGCGTCGCCCTATTAAGACCTGGTCGCGTCGGTCAATGATCGTGCCGGAAATGGTGGGTTTGACAATTGCCATCCACAATGGCCGACAGCATGTGCCGGTGCTTGTGAATGAAGACATGGTAGGCCACAAGTTGGGTGAATTTGCACCAACTAGAACGTATCGGGGCCACGCCGCAGACAAAAAGGCGAAGCGTTAAAACGCTCACGCCAGGTAAAGAAGAGAGATAGGAAAGAAAATGGAAGTCAGCGCGTCAGCAAGACGGCTCAGAATATCAGCGCAGAAAGCGCGTTTGGTTGCTGATCAAGTGCGTGGGAAACCTGTTGCACAGGCTCTGGACATCCTCAACTTCAGTACCAAGAAAGGTGCTGTGTTGGTGCGAAAAGTTGTCGAGTCTGCAATTGCCAACGCCGAGAACAACGAAGGCGCAGATATTGATGAGTTAAAGGTAGCCAGCATCTTTGTAGATGAGGGGTTGACCATGAAACGTATACGTCCACGGGCCAAGGGCCGAGCGGACAGAATTTTAAAGCGGTCCAGCCACATTACTGTGACTGTGTCTGACGTCTAACAGCCAGAATTTGTTGAGAAAAGTATGGGTCAGAAAGTACATCCAACCGGTATCCGCCTAGGCATCGTCAAGGATCACACTTCGGTGTGGTACGCGGACAAGAAAACCTATGCGGGATACCTGCTTAATGATTTGGCAGTGCGCGATTATCTGCGCAAGCGCCTGGCAGATGCCTCAATCAGTCGTATCGACATTGAGCGTCCGGCGCAGACTGCACGTATCACCATTCACACTGCCCGTCCGGGCATCGTGATTGGTAAGAAAGGTGAAGATGTAGAGCGTCTGCGTGTTGAGCTGGCGAAGCGTATGGGTATGCCTGTACACGTTAACATTGAAGAAATTCGTAAGCCTGAGCTGGATGCCCACCTGGTTGCACAGAACGTAGCTCAGCAGCTGGAGCGGCGTGTACAGTTTCGCCGCGCTATGCGACGTGTGATTCAAAATGCCATGCGTCTGGGTGCAGAAGGCATCAAAGTGCGTGTGGCCGGTCGGTTGGGTGGTGCGGAAATTGCCCGCTCCGAGGTATATCACGAAGGTCGAGTACCTTTGCACACACTTCGGGCGGACATTGATTATTCAACCTGCGAAGCGCTGACAACCTACGGGATTATCGGCATCAAGGTTTGGATCTTCAAAGGCGAAGTAATTGGTACTGCGGACGAGTCATCCGCACAACAAGCGTAAGCGCTTGAGTAGACGAGAAAGACAAGATGTTACAGCCGAAAAGAACAAAATTTAGAAAGATGCACAAGGGCCGCAACCGCGGTCTCGCCGAGCGTGGCAGCAAAGTCAGCTTTGGTGAGTATGGCTTGAAGGCGGTTGGTCGTGGTCGTATGACGGCGCGCCAGATCGAAGCAGGTCGACGTGCAATGGTTCGCCATATCAAGCGTGGTGGTAAAACCTGGATACGTGTCTTTCCTGACAAGCCGATTACCAAAAAGCCTTTGGAAGTTCGTCAGGGTAAAGGTAAGGGTAGTGTTGAATATTGGGTGGCATTGATTCAGCCGGGCCGAGTCATCTATGAGATGGAAGGTGTACCGGAAGAAGTGGCTCGTGAGGCGTTTACGCTGGCGGCCGCAAAACTGCCTTTCAAAACTGTATTTGTGAAACGGACGGCGATGTAATGAAAGCCAAAGAGTTGCGCGAAAAGTCAATTGAGGAGCTCGGCGCGGAGCTCCTGCGTATGCGTAAGGACGAATTTTCTCTACGCATGCAGTACGCCAGCGGACAGCTGGGACAAACACATATGGTGAAAGAAGTCCGACGCGACATCGCGCGGGTGAAGACGCTGATCAAGGAGAAGGCCAATGGCTGAAGCAAGCGCTGAGCGCCAGTCTAATCCCCGCACCGTTACCGGTGTTGTGGTCAGTGACAAAATGAATAAGACCATCACAGTGCGCGTAGAGCGTCGGGTGAAGCACCCGGTTTACGGCAAATTCGTACGTAAGTCTGCAAAGCTGCATGCACATGATGAAGAAAACACCTGCCAGGTAGGCGACACCGTCACCGTGGTTGAGTGTCGACCCTTGGCAAAAACCAAAACGTGGATGCTGAAAAGCGTCGACGAGCGGGCAGGCGGAGTCTAGCGGACCATGATTCAGACAGAAACCATGCTTGAAATTGCTGACAACAGCGGCGCGCGGAAAGTGCAGTGCATTAAGGTGTTGGGCGGATCCAAGCGGCGTTACGCCGGGATTGGCGACATTATCAAGGTCACTGTAAAAGAGGCGATTCCTCGTGGCCGCGTACGTAAAGGTCAGGTGATGAACGCTGTTGTTGTGCGCACCCGTAAAGGTGTCAGGCGAGCTGACGGTTCCCTGATCAAGTTTGATCACAACGCCGCGGTGTTGTTGAACCCACAGAATCAGCCTGTTGGCACACGTATTTTTGGCCCGGTTACGCGTGAACTGCGTACGGAAAACTTCATGCGCATTGTTTCCTTAGCGCCGGAAGTGATTTAGCGGATATTGAGACGCACATGTTGAAGATTAAAAAAGATGACGAAGTAGTAGTGCTCACCGGCCGTGATAAAGGCCGTCGGGGAGAAGTACTGCGCGTAATGAAGGATGGCCGCCTGCTGGTAGGTGGCATCAATATGGTTAAGAAGGCCACTCGGCCTGACCCGAATGCGGGTGAGCAGGGTGGCTTGATCAGCAAAGAAGCGCCTATCCAGGTGTCGAACGTGGCGATCTGGAACCATGAAGACAGCCGTGCAGATCGGGTTGCTTTTTCTGTTGATGATAATGGCAAGAAGATTCGCGTTTTCAAATCTAATGGTAAGGCGATCGAGGTTTAGGCATGGGTAAGTTGCAGACAGTTTATAACAGTGAGATCCGCTCGCAGCTCAAAGAAAGTCTGGGGCTGGCCAACATCATGGCGGTTCCGCGTATAGAGAAAGTGACGCTCAACATGGGTGTTGGCGAGGCAGTGGCTGATCGGAAGGTCATGGAAGCTGCCGTTGCAGACATGACAGCTATAGCTGGGCAGCGCCCTGTTGTGTGTAACGCGCGCAAGTCTGAAGCTGGTTTCAAAATACGTGAAGGCTGGCCGATTGGCTGCAAAGTCACGCTTCGTAGCGAGCGTATGTACGATTTCATTGAGCGCCTGGTGGGTATTGCGATTCCGCGTATTCGTGACTTCCGCGGCCTTAACCCCAAGTCCTTTGATGGACGTGGCAATTTCAGCATGGGTCTTACGGAGCAGATCGTTTTTCCGGAAATTGACTACGACAAGATCGATAAGATTCGTGGTCTGGACATCTGCATCACAACCAGCGCTGAAAATAATGAACATGCACTGGCGCTGTTAAAGGCATTCAAGTTCCCGTTTCGAGTATAGAAGCGGCGAACCGATAAAAAGAGATAGGTAAAAGAGAACTGGTATGGCTAAGACATCGATGATCGAAAGGGAAAAGAAGCGCGCTAAAGTGCGTGCTAAGTACGCTAAGAAGCGTGCCACCCTGAAAGCTGTTGTTGCTGATCGCAATTTGTCTGACGATGAGCGCTGGGACGCGCAGTTAAAGCTGCAGGCGTTGCCACGTGACGCAAGTCCTGTGCGCGAACAACGACGCTGCGGCATTACCGGTCGTCCACACGGTGTCTACCGAAAATTTGGTTTGGCCCGCAACAAACTGCGCGAAGCAGCAATGCGTGGCGACGTGCCTGGGCTTGTTAAGGCCAGCTGGTAAGAAGGTAATTACAACATGACGATGCAAGACCCGATTTCTGATTTGTTGACCCGCATCCGCAATGCGCAGATGGCTGGCCACAAAAACGTTGAGATGCCTAACTCCAAAATCAAGCGCAGCATTTTAAAAGTGCTGTTGGATGAAGGTTTTATTGATGGCTTTACCGCAGACGAAGAAGTGAAGTCTGCTTTGAACGTAGACCTGCGCTACCACAATGGCTCTCCGGTGATCGAAGAGATCAAGCGTGTCAGCCGGCCAGGTTTGCGGATCTACAAAGAGAGCGGCGAGATTCCCTCGGTACGAGGTGGATTGGGTGTGGCCATTGTCAGCACCAATAAAGGTGTCATGACAGATAAGCGTGCTCGCGCAGCCGGAGTTGGCGGCGAAGTTTTGTGCACGGTCTTTTAGGAGTAGACGATGTCTCGAGTTGCGAATAATCCGGTACAAGTACCTGCAGGCGTTGAGATTAAGCTCAACGGTCAGGCGTTGTCCGTGAAAGGCTCCAAAGGCGAAATGAACTTTGGTGTGCACAATGCGGTGATCATTAACCAGGGCGACGGCGAGCTTACATTTGCAGCGCGTAATGGCGACACTGGTTCGCGTGCGATGGCAGGCACCATGCGTGCGGTTGTGCAGAATATGGTCACAGGCGTCACCACGGGTTTTGAGCGCCGTCTTGAATTGCAGGGCGTTGGTTACCGTGCGCAAGCACAGGGAAACACGTTGACGCTGCAATTGGGGTTTTCTCACCCTGTTGTATACGAGTTGCCGAAAGGCATTGAGGCGCAAACGCCTAGCCAGACAGAGATCGTCATCTCCGGCATAGACAAGCAGCAAGTCGGTCAGGTTTGTGCGGAAATACGCTCATTCCGTCCGCCTGAGCCCTACAAGGGTAAAGGTGTGCGCTATCAGGGTGAGTATGTTCGTCGTAAAGAAGCAAAGAAAAAGTAAGACAAGCTGATGGGCTTTCCGGCCTGCAGTTGTTCGTAACCAAAGAAACGAAACAGATCAATGAATCAAAAGAATATCAGCAGACAACGCCGCGCACGACGAGGCCGCATGAAAATGCGCGAGCTCGGAGCAACACGGCTGAGTGTTACACGTACACCGCGGCACATTTACGCCCAGGTGTTATCCGCAGACGGCGGCACAGTGATTGCTCAAGCGTCTACGTTAGAAAAGACGCTGCGTGATGGCGCCACCGGGAATACGGATGCTGCGGCCAAGGTAGGTGCATTGGTTGCCGATCGTGCGAAACAGGCGGGCGTAACTGCGGTTGCGTTTGATCGATCCGGGTACAAGTACCACGGGCGTATAAAAGCGCTGGCGGATGCCGCCCGCGAAGCTGGTTTGGAGTTCTAGATGGCATATTCTGAAGAAATACGAGAAGAAGGCCTGGTTGAAAAACTGGTCCAGGTAAACCGAGTAGCCAAAGTGGTTAAAGGTGGACGCATATTCGGTTTCACCGCGCTCACTGTCGTCGGTGATGGTAACGGCCGGGTTGGTTTCGGCCGTGGTAAAGCACGAGAAGTGCCGCTGGCGATTCAGAAGGCTATGGAATCCGCACGTCGAAACATGATCGATATAGACCTGAACGGTACAACTCTGTGGTATCCGTTAGTGGGTCGTCATGGTGCTTCGAAAGTTTATATGCAGCCTGCATCAGAAGGTACAGGCGTGATTGCGGGCGGCACTATGCGCGCGCTTTTAGAAGCCGTTGGAATTCAAAACGTATTAGCCAAGTGCTATGGATCAACGAATCCGGTGAACGTGATCAACGCAACTTTCAAAGCGTTGCAGAACATGCGTTCTCCCCAGGATATCGCGGCCAAGCGTGGCAAGCCCGTAGAAGATGTCGTCGCGTAGACGACCCGAAAGTAGGTCAAGCTCATGAGTGACAAAACCGTAAAAGTGACGCTAACCAAAAGCCCTATTGGGCGTTTGAAGAATCATAAGGCGTGTGTGGCTGGATTAGGTCTGCGCCGCATTGGTCATACCGTAGAAGTCGAAGATACACCTTCAGTTCGCGGCATGATTAACCGCATCAGCTATATGTTGCTGGTGGAAGGAGAAGCTTAATGCGACTGAACGAGTTACAGCCGGGAGAAGGCAGCAAGCGCGCAAAACGTCGTGTGGGTCGTGGTCCCGGTTCTGGTTGGGGCAAAACCGCGGCACGTGGTCAGAAAGGGCAGAAAGCCCGCTCTGGTGGTGGCGTTCGGCCTGGTTTTGAAGGCGGACAGCAGCCATTAAAAATACGTATTCCAAAGTTTGGTTTTCGCTCGCGCGTTGGCCTGGTCACAGCGGAAGTTCGTACCAGTGAACTGAACACGGTTCTGGGTGATGAAATCACACTTGATTCGCTCAAGGCGGCAAATCTCGTACGTCGTGACATGAAGCGAGCACGGATTATGCTGAGTGGTGATATTCAACGCGCGGTTAAAGTATCCGGTGAAGATATCAAGGTGACCAAAGGTGCTCAGTCAGCTATCGAAGCTGCTGGCGGCTCGGTCGCTTAGAACTAAGTTAAAGACGAAAGTTAGACGACACTAAAGACATGGCACGCAATCAAGGCGAAGTAGCAAACCAGTTAGCTGGCAACCAGGCGGGGATCGCAGAACTCCGCAGCCGTCTGCTGTTTGTATTATTTGCGTTGCTGGTCTACCGGATAGGCACGCACATTCCTGTGCCTGGCATTGATCCCGGTCAGCTGGCCGCTTTGTTTGACCAAAGCCAGGGCGGTATTCTCGAGTTGTTTAACATGTTCTCGGGTGGCGCCTGGGAGCGTATGAGTATTCTGGCTCTGGGTGTTATTCCATACATTACGGCAAGCATCATCATGAATCTGATGACCATGATGTACCCCCAGTTTCAGCAGTGGCGTAAAGAAGGTGATGCTGGTCGTCGAAAGATTACCAAAGTAACCCGCTATCTGACGCTGGCTATCGCAACGATCCAGGGGGTCTCCCTGACCGTGACGCTGGCTAATCAGGGTTTAGCCTTCGATCCGAGCTTCACCTTCTACTTTGTTGCATCGCTTACCCTGGTGACAGGCGCAGTATTCATGATGTGGCTGGGCGAGCAGATTACTGAGCGTGGTGTTGGTAATGGTATTTCGCTATTGATCTTTGCCGGTATTGTCTCTGGCTTTCCATCAGCGCTCGGGCAGGTTTTCGAAGCTGCACGGCAGGACCAGATTAATATCATCGCATTGTTGTTCATTACCGCCATCGCCATAGGTGTTGTCTGGTTTATCGTTCGCGTTGAGCGCGGACAACGTCGGATTACGGTCAATTACGCCAAACGCCAGCAGGGTCGCCGTGTCTTCCAGGCGCAGAGC
>CBDUMB010000067.1:0-10417 GCA_965368205.1 uncultured Pseudomonadaceae bacterium
GCAGTCAGGCAAGGTGCGCTACGTCGGCTGTTCCAACTATCCTGCCTGGCGCCTGGCAGATGCTTTACGTGCGGCTGAACGCCTTGGTATCAGCGGCTATATCAGCGTCCAACCTCGTTACAATCTGTTGTACCGGGAGATCGAAACAGAACTGTTACCTTTGTGTGTCGATCAGGGCCTGGGCGTGATTGTCTACAATCCGCTGGCCGGGGGTTTCCTGTCCGGTAAGTACAAGCCCGGTCAGAATCCCGAGGAAGGTACGCGTTTCACCCTGGGCAGTGCTGCAGATCGTTACCAGCAGCGGTACTGGCACGACGCTCAATTTGCAGCTGTTGAGACGTTAAAAGCGGTTGTAGAAAGCCAGGGTTTGAATATGGTCTCTGTTGCCATCGCCTGGGTGCTGCGGCAGCCGGGAATCACCTCCGCGTTAATCGGAGCCTCCAAACCTGAACAGCTCGACGCTAACCTGGCAGCATTTGATGTCACGTTTGATGAGGAACTCTTTGCCGCCTGCGAAGCGGCATGGTGGTCTTTACCCAGGCAACCGGTCCAGGATGGGTATCGTTAAACGGGTGCACCTGTGCCCAATATTGCTCTGGAGGTGCCCGAACTCAATTTGCAGTTGCCGAGAAAAGCCATCGGCAAATCCTGGATGGTGGACACTTACCCGCTGCTGAAAGACCCAGGATCAATCTGAACCCGGTGTCGGTTCCAAACGTACCGGAACGCCGTCGCAGTCTTCAGCACCCGGACCCATAATGCCGACAATCTGATCGGCAACACCATATTTGGCTCGTCGCAGCTGATGGTAAAGCGCATGGGCATCCGGATCGGGTGTGCCGATGTAAGTTGTATCTTCGCCATTGCGGGTGAGCACGACCCGGGGCACCTCCGTCAGCTGCGATATCCAGTGGGCATCCGGTGCACCGTGTTCAACCCAGGCCTTGCCACCATCATCGACGATCCAGACGCGGACCTGGCTGACCTCGCCGTCGGCGTCGCTCCTGCTGAGGGTCACAACCTCGCCGCCAAGCTCAGATGCCGCATAGACAAGGGCCATGAAAAGAATGGGTACACCCAAAATAACAGCCAGTAACCAGGCGACGATTTTCATCTTGTGTTCTCCTGAGCCAACGGTCAGGCAGGCTCTAATTGTTCATTTCGATCGAGATTCAGTGTAACAGTCTGCAGTTCTCAAGAAACACCAGATCGTGAGGACCGTTTGTTCAGCTGGCCGCCAGGGCGGTCACCTTTTCACCAAACTCAGCCATCCTGTCTATGCCGCCTGGGCCCGCAAAGAAAAATGCCGGCACCATGATGCGGCCAACACCAAGCTCTTTCATTTGTTCGACTCCGGCTACCGGATCAGCCATTTGTGCGCCAAATATGGCGTTGACCTCTATGCTGTCAGGATCTCTACCCGCAATCTCGGCTGCTTGTCGAAGCCGCGCCAACAGGGCGCCCAGTTGCTCGGCGTCGCCTTCACCAGGGAAAAATCCATCGGCGATTTTGACGGCTCTGCGAATGGCGGCATCAGAATCGCCGCCTACCAGAATGGGGATATCACCTTTCACGGGGCGTGGGCTTGAGGTCACTTTGGGGAAATCCACAAACTCACCGTGATATTCCGCATGTGGCCCGCGCCAGAGTTCCCGCATCGCGGCGACATACTCATCGTTACGTGCGCCACGCCGTGCCCACTCAATGCCTAACGCGTCAAATTCCTCTTTTAACCAGCCAACCCCAAGGCCAAGTTCAACACGACCACCTGAAAGCTGATCCAGTGTTGCCAGTTCCTTAGCGAGAACTAACGGATTTCTTTGTGGCACGATAAGAATGCAGGTACCCAATTGTAAGGTCGGCGCTGCCGCAGCAACGTAGGCCAGCCAGATCAGAGGGTCGGGAATAGGGGTGTCTGGTTCAGCCGGAATCTTGCCATCAGCTGTGTATGGGTATTTTGAGTCGAACTCGCTTGGCATGATCACGTGTTCTCCACCCCATACCGACTCAAAGCCAACCGCTTCAGCGCGGCGACATAGCTCGATAGCTGAGGGGCCATCAATTGCCACACTGCTGCCAAATGCTAAACCTACTTTCATGCTACCTGCTCCTGATTATCAATTTTCGAGTTGCACCATTGCGGCGCAGAGTCAGTCAGTCGCTCGCCAGGCATTTCAATATTTCAGCCTGATAAGCTTTGCCTCGCTCATTCACCACATCCAGCACATGCAGAGACGTGGGTACAAAGCTGAAACCAATTTTCTTTTCCGGATGCCACTGGAAAATAGATCCGCCGAGGCCCATCCAGCCGTAGAAGCCTTCTCTACCCATATTGGCTGCGTGCTCCAGCCTGGTGGACTCTGCATTAGTTTCAGGAAAGTGTGCAACGCCGCCCTGTGTGAATGTGGTGCGGATACCCATATCTCGTTTAACAGGCGCTTCGTGCATCGCCTGCCAGGCTTGAGTATTCAGAATTTCTGTACCCTTCCACTGCCCGCCGGACGCCATAGCCGCCGCAATGTGCGCTAACCCTCGCGCCGAACAATGCGCGTTAGCCGAAGGTGTTTCACCCATTGCCACTGCAGCATCGTTGAAGCTTTCAATCCTCATGTCTTTAATCGGGGCCGGCGCACCAGCAGTGGTGCCATGACGCACAGAGGGCAGCATGCGCAGCAGCTTGCCGGAGAGTTGGAAAAAGTTTTCCTTCACTTTCCTGCCCAAGATCCTGGGCTTAAAGCTTTCACGGAAATGGAATCCAAAACCCAGCGGCGACACCGCACTGATCCGATGTAGATCATGTTGTTGAACGCCGATCACCGCGTCTGCACCTAACGGGCTACTTACGTCCTCATGTAAATACTCACCTATGGTGCGGTGCCCAGGGTCTACGCGCCGAAACAGCTCGTTAACGATCCAACCTCTGGTGACTGCATGGTATTCCCTGCGGCTGCGATCGCCTTTGCGAAATGTCTGCCCATGGCCTTCGATCACGCGGCCTACCGAGTTCTGTTTTATGTTCTCTCTGAGCAGGTCCTCGGGGTCTAAGGAGACATTGAAGGCTGCGAGCCCTGCTTCGTGCCGCATCAGATCAGCAACAGTTAACTCGTCTTTTCCCTGGGCACCAAACTCAGGCCAGTATTCGGTAATTCTGGCGTTGTAATCCAGCAGCCCTTTCGCAACCAGTGACGCCAGGGCAATCGATTCGAGGCTCTTGCCACTGCTGAAAACGTTAACAAGGGAGTCGGCGTTAAAGTCTGTATCGCCCGTTGTGGAGGCCCACAGGTCAACTACCCGTTCATCGCCAACATAGACGCAGAGCTGCGCGTTTTTCTCAGCCAGCGTTCTCATGTTGTGTTCAAACAACTGTTTTACTGACTCAAATCCGGGCGCGACAGTGCCGCCGATGCGCAGCTGTTCTACCTGATCGTCACTCACTGTTTGCTGCCATGGCATTCAGTCGGGCCTTGAGTGCCTTCAGAGCGTTTTTGTTAGCGTTTTTGATGGTTTCCATAGACGGCGGCTCGACACTGATATCGCCCAGCTCAGCCAACACCACATGCACATCATCGTGCCCATCGACTTGTTTCATCTGACTCAACCAACGTTGTACGTTTGGATAAGGTGAAAAGTCGAATACATTTGTGAACTCCGGCTGTAGCTGGCCGATTTCCACATAAGCCGCAATATCTGCCAGCGTAAAATGGCTGCCCGTTATATATTCTGCTTGCGCCAACCAGCCCGATTCCAGTGCGTTCAGCGCGTTGGTCAGCGTTGCTAAGGCCGACTGCTGAACAACTTCGGGGATGTTCAGGTCTTTACGAATTTTAGGTGCAACCAGACCTATGGATGCATCCCGCACGTTACGATGATGGTAGTGAAGGTACCAGTCCACACGGGCGCGGGCCTGATGGTCTGCCGGATAGACATCGTCCCATCCGTGCTTGTTACTGAGGTAACACATGATCGCGTGAGCTTCACCGAGTACAAACCCTGACTCAGGCTCCTCGATGGTTGGAATGGTACCCCCCGGGTTTTTCGCCAGGAACGCTGGATTGCGGCTGCCATTGTCGCCCTTTGAACCCGGGTTGATGAGCACCATCTCAAAGGGCAGTTGTTTGTTCAGCAGCAGCCACATGACGGCCCTGACGGGTTGTGAAAACGGCACGCCGTATAAAATGAGTGAGTTTGTGTTGTCGTTCATGTGAGTTTCCTTTACTTTTTCTCGAGGGCATCCAGATCACTGGCATCGTGCCGTTCGGCCACACCACTCTTACTGGCTCTGTTGACCTTTCTACCGCGCCTTGCTGCAGGTCGATTATGAATTTCTGTAGCCCACCTGATGACGTTGGTATATGAAGCCACATCAAGAAATTCTTTAGATTCATACAGACCGGTAAGTACAAGTTGTCCATACCAGCTGTAGACGGCCATATCGGCGATATTGTAATCATCGCCACATAGAAACTGGCGCGATGCCAGATTCCGATCAAGCACATCCAACTGTCGCTTGATCTCCATTGCAAAACGGTTGATAGGGTATTCCCATTTTTCCGGGGCATACGCATAAAAATGTCCAAAACCACCTCCAAGATAGGGGGCACTGCCGATCTGCCAGAACAGCCATGACAGGCATTCAGCTCGTCCAGGTTCTTTTAGTGGCACAAAGGCTTCAAATTTCTCCGCCAGATAAAGCATGATTGCGCCGGATTCGAAGACACGTGTTGGTGTTGCAGTGCTGTGATCGACCAGGGCCGGTATTTTAGAATTCGGGTTGATGTCCACAAAACCGCTACTGAATTGTTCGCCATCGCCGATGTTAATCAGCCACGCATCGTACTCCGCATCCTTTTTGCCGATGGCCAGTAGTTCTTCGAGCAGCATAGTGACCTTCACCCCATTGGGTGTTGCCAGTGAATAAAGCTGCAACGGATGTTTGCCTACCGGCAATGCCTTGTCGTGGGTAGCACCCGCGATCGGTCGGTTGATATTGGCAAAACGACTCTGCGTTTCCTGCTCCCATTGCCATACTTTTGGCGGTATATAAGGCTTGGTCATTTTTTTACTCGTCATTGGACATTAAGGTGCCGGGATAGCGTGCCCTATCATTCTGCTGCCTTCAAACACCGCTCGATCCATAACGTTGGTGTCATCTATAAAAATGAAATCCAGCACTTTGTTTTCGTTGAGGTCGCGATGCAGCATCACAATGAACATCTCGCCCTGCGTCAGCCCTTTGAGCACGTCAATGTTTACGTTTTTGTTTATCCCATCCTCCAGATAGGTTTGTGCGACATACTTGTCACCGTTCGGCTTGCCGTCCTCGAAAGGGTGGATCACCAACCAGCCATTGCCATCAATTTGAACTTCGGGAAAAGTGAGTACTGAATCATTACGGGTCACTCCGGCCACATCAATCCAGTTGTTGGCGCCGTTACCCATGCTGAATGCTGGTGTTGCTGGTTCCTCTGCCTGCAGGTTCATTCCAGATAACAGAACAACCAACGTTGACACAAATATTTTTAAAACGCACTGCAGATTCATCGTTGCACCCTCTGTTTTTTTTACTCTCGTCTGCGCAGTATACGTGCATCATTGGGGATTGTGTTGTGCAGGCAGCAGCTTATGCGCCGGGCCAGTTTGCTCTAATAGCGCTCAACTCATCTGCGCGATGCGTATGGGCGGTGATCAGTACCAATCGGTGGGTGTCTGTGATCTCCTGGGCATCATCATATTGTGTTAACGCTCGATTCTGTCCGCTGCCTTGTACAAGCCGAGTGCCCTGGTCAGTGAGGACAAACCCCTTAATCCGGGTAACCCACCGGGGCAGTTCAATCAGCCAGTGTTCTAACGTATCGAGGGAGACAGGCATGCGTTGCGTCAAAGTGGTGGTGGTGAACGCGGGTGTGTCTTGCATCACATCGGTCGAGGCAGGGGTTGTCGGGTGTCTGGTTAAAAGCTCATCGAACAATTCCGGATCATCCACGTGACGAATGTCCGGGGCGCCGTCAAGCGCGCCGGCTATGTCTTCGATCGATGCTTTGGTGACAACCAGCACGTCAGCCTCTCTCACCTGTTGCTGCACCAGATGCCCAACGTATTTGTCTTTCATCTGCCGGGTATATTGGGTGGCGTCCAGCAGCACAAAAACACTTGTGGGGCTAAATCCAGGATAGCTGCATTGGGCGCGCAACTTTGCCGGTGAAGCAACCCCGCTGGCTTCGAAAAGTACATGTTTTATGTCGCGGTGCTGCAGCGCTTCAAGGCTGGCACTGAAATCATCCTGAATAGTGCAGCACACACAGCCATTGGTCAGGTCGAAGACCTGATCGTCTTCTGCATTTGCGCGAATCAGGGTTGCATCAATGTTCACATCGCCAAAGTCGTTGACCAGTACAGCCAGGCCCGAAAGGTCGCCTTCGTGATTCAATACGCGATTGATCAATGTGGTTTTACCCGCGCCTAAATAGCCGCCAACGATGGTGATCGGAATGTCCATCACCTAGATTTCGAAGACACGGCCTTCGAATACGGTGGCGTGTATATTCAAGTCGCGTATCGCCATCGGGTCGCAGGTCAAAGGGTCTTCGTCCAGCACAGTGAAGTCGGCATACTTTCCAGCAGTGATTGACCCCGTCTCCTCAGCAAAACCAAGGACGCGTGCCGCATTGATGGTAATGGCCGCAAGCGCCTGTGCCTGAGTCAGGCGTTCTTCAGGGCACATCACCTCGCCGGTGTGGTTCACTCGATTGACGGCAACCCATGCGCTGTTGAGGGGTTCTGCTGGCGCCATGGTGAAATCAGAATGGAGGGTGGTGTTGATATCATTGGCGAAACAGGAGCCCAGCCGCGACATCTGTGATGCGCGCTCGTAGCCAATGCCTTTAGTGGCATAAATATCTGACAATTCGTGCAGATAGTACGCATTTGCGGAAACCTGCCCACCTAGTGTTTTGATGCGTCGGATCTGTTCATGATTGCTGAAACCAAAGTGCTCGAAGGTAAAGCCGTGATTAAATCGCGGCTTCTCAGCCTGCATCTTTTCAAGACAATCTATCGCAAGCTCCAATCCCAAATCGCCGCAAACGTGTACATGAATCTGATACCCCGCATGCCAGTAAGCACGGATATTGCGCTCCAGCATCTCCGGTGGCATCAGCCATTCGCCGTGATGCCCGTCTATGTAGCCAGGCTCTTTAAGCTGCGCTAGCTGGCTGAAAAAAGCGCCATCGCTGAAAAGCTTGATGTGTTTGCCAAAGCGTAAACGATGGCTGTTCCGGTCTGGCAGACTGTCTGCCATGGCAACGCCTTCCTCAACAGATCTGCCGCCGGCGCTCATGCGCAAGCCGTGTGCAACTAATCGAGTGCGGAAGGGCACGTCATCACCCTCAAGCCGGTCCGCAAGCGCACTGGCTTCCGTTTCAAAATCAAATAAACCCGTGGCGAGATCTCCAATGCTTGTGTGGCCACCGTGATGCACCGCGGATTTTAATCGTTCCAATCCGGCTGCGTACTGTTTGGGTGCCAATATCCACGGATTCAGTCGATTGATGGCAAAGCCGAGACCATTCTCGTAAAAATGACCGTGGGCGAAATTAATCTGGCTGCCTGGCTTTATTTCACCCTCTACGATAGAAGTCATTGCCAGGGCGCCATCGTTCATATAGAGCTCGTGAAAAGATCGATGCCAGACAACAACTGGCCGTTCTCCGGTGATCGCGTTGATTCGCGCCCGGTTCATCTCGCCGTGCCACAACTGGTGGTAGCCCCATATGAAGAGGGGCTCACCGGCGGGTTTTTCCGCGTGCAACGCCATCATGCGGGTTGTGAAATCTGCCTCTGTTGTGGTTGGCTCTACGGTTCCCCATGGCAGTTTCCAACGCATGGCGGTTATAAACTCCATCGGCAGGAGGACCGCCGCCATGGTCGGGTGCAGGTGTGGATCGATGAATCCAGGACAGATGATTTTGTCTTTGAATCGGTCATCAACCTGATGAGGTTGGCCGCTCAGCCAAGGCTGCATTTTAGCCAGCGGACCTGCTTCAAGGATCTGGCCGTCGCGCACAAGGACTGCTTCGGCGCGAGGTGCAGACGGGTTCATGGTGATGATCGATCTGGCAGGGAAGAGTGTTAACATAAATTTCTAAGCTCGGCTTCTAACAGGATCGCTATGCGCTGACGTGCAACGATGCGCTATTCGAGCTATGGGTTCAAGCTTGACCCTTCAGCCCTGGGCCAACTATTTGTCCGGTACCCGCAATTGCAGCTCAAAGCACGTCTCACCTCGCTGCAGATATTTTTTCTCGAAGCGTGTCAGCGGCGCACGTGAGCCTAACTGTATGTTTTCACAAGAAACTAAATCCAACTTCCAACCCTGCTGGAATTGGGCCGCTGCTTCATCAACCAACCAACGCAGGTTGGTACACAATGTGATAACGCCACCTGGTTGCATCACGTTGAGAATCGCGTGCATGGCCGGCATGTAATGCCAACGCAGATTTCTATTTTTCTTCTTCGGGTAAGGATTGGGATACAGAATAAACAACCGTTCAATGCTGTGCTCAGGCACGTATCGCTCCACCCACAAAGCGGCGTCGGCATGAACAGGCGTAAGGTTATGGGGTTTATGAAATTCAACCGCCCGGTTAAACGTATTGAACTTATTCACCGTTTGTTCAATGGCTATCAGATGCCGTTCCGGATGCTGTTCCGCATAGTTCAATGCAAACATGCCTGTGCCACAGCCAAGCTCTAAATCGACGATTGAATTTTTGAAGCAGGGCAGTGGACGCGTTGTCCCCAAGGGTACCTCTACGCAAGGTTGGGGTGTAAAGGCTCTGACTGCTTGTACTTGATCATTCAACTCTATCTGGCTCATATGGTTGCCGAGCACAGAGTACGATATTTCAAGTGTTTAGTCTGACTGGACCTCACTTATACAGCCGCTATAGTCAACTCAATTTCTATAAGATCAGAGCGTAGTTATGACGAAAATAACTCTTAGGCTTTTAACTACATTGTTAAACCGTCAACGCGCTGCCTTCGCTTTATTCTTTTTGATATTCATCGTTCCAAACTTGCAAGCGAACGATACGCTGTTTCCTGCTGATGATTCGCTCTTAACCCCGTTGACTGTTGAGTTACACCTGCCGTTAACTGAGTTGCGCAAAGTTAAAGCTGTTGAAGACGCGGAGTTTGCCGGTTATTTACGAATGTCGGATGGCATCCTTCTGCCTCTTAAGATCAGACCCAGGGGCAAGTCCAGGCGGACACACTGCGATTTTCCGCCCCTGTGGTTAGACTTCGAGAAGAAAAAGCTTGAAGGCACAATTTGGGCAGGTCAGAACAAATTGAAGCTGGTGACACATTGCAGCAATAAATTTGCTAAACGTGAATATCTGGCCCACGAAATGTTCGTTTATCGTTTGCTGAACCTTTTCACTAACAATAGCTTCCAGGTACGTGCGCTGGATATTACCTATGTTGATACCGATGGTGATCGTCGGGAGCAGCGCTTTGGCTTTGTCATTGAGCACAAAAAATCATTGGCTATCCGCCTCGGTGGCGAGTTGATCGAAACGCCCGGACTTAAGCTTTCAGAACTGGATGCGGAACATGCGGCGTTTATGAGCTTGTTTGCCTACTTTATTGGCAATACCGACTTTTCCCTGCGTCAGGGCCCTGATGAAGACTGCTGCCATAACGCGGTGCCTATCAAAATCGGCGCAGCGATATTCCCCATTCCGTATGATTTCGACGCAGCTGGGCTGGTTGACCCACCCTACGCGGCGCCAGCATCGAATCTGAGTATCCGTCGCGTCACGCAACGGCTGTATAGAGGGTATTGTGAACACAATGGCCATCTTGAATCAGCCATTGAACTTTTTTCGAACAAGCGTGCGGACGTTCAATCTCTTATAAATCGATTCAACGATGTGCCAGGTTTTCGTGCGAAGTCTGTAAGTGCTTACCTCAATAAGTTCTATGCAATTATAGATAACCCAAATCAGGTGCGTTCCAAACTTATTAAACGATGCCGTTAGCTCAACCAGTCAGCAACCAAGGCGGCGGTGCGTGGATGGATCAGGTAGCCAACGCTGGAATGGGGGTTTGAGCGTCCATAACGTACGCTCAAATTGTAGATCGTGTGATCTCTGATGTCGCCGATGACTTTTTGCTTGAGCATAACTGAGTAGTCGTCTGACACTGTTTTATCATGGCACACGTAATCATCTTCGGCCGAAATATTATGCCAGGCGTTGAGAATAGCTGGGTAGCGAGTGTCTAACGGTTGGTCTTGACCTGCCAGGCGCGCTTGTACCGCTCGGTCGCCCAGAGGTGATCCGATGGTGATCCATCTTGTTATCCGTTCAACGGCTTGGTCTGACGGTCGAGAAATCCTCCAGTGGATTTCTGATGG
>CBDUMB010000068.1:0-10405 GCA_965368205.1 uncultured Pseudomonadaceae bacterium
GTCTGCAGGATGTCGGTGTAAATGTGGGACAACTGGATATCCGTCAAGGAGAGCGACAGAGCAGCGACCAGGGCGCGCGGGAATCAATGCATCAGAACATGGCAGCAGAAACTTCAGGTCCAGGCGCCCAGACAGAAGAGGCCACTTCTGTGCAGCGCCGTGATGACGGTGGCATCCACATCTACGTCTAAATCCGCCAGCGCCATCCGGAGCGCCAAAAAATTGTCACGAAAACGGGCACATTTCTAAATCCTTACTACACTTTTCAAAGACCGCCAGGATATTGGCGATTAATAAAGTGCTCAGTAACAGGATATTGACATGGCTGAAGAAGCAGTAGAGCAGGAAACGGCAAAAGGTGGCGGAAAGAAAAACGTCATCATATTTGTCATAGCACTGGTTGTTGCCGTTGGTGCCAGCGTTGGCGGTACGGTCTTTTTCCTAAGCAGCGGTGAAGAAGCGGCTCAGGTAGAACCCGTTGAAACGGTCAGCAGCAAGCCTAAAACCGCGATCTATCATAATATGCGTCCGCCTTACATCGTGAACTATCTCACCGGTTCGAAGCCTCGATATCTGCAGGCTGAATTTACCATTATGGCGCGCAACGAAGCGGCGATTGAAGCCGTCATTCTGCACATGCCCCTTATTCGCAGTGAAATTGTCAGTTATCTGTCCGAACAGAATTTCCTTGAACTGCAGACGCAGGAAGGCAAAGAGGCTGTACGACGCGGCATTGTGGAACTGGTTAATCGCGTTCTGGCGACCTATGAAGTTTCTCCAGGCATCGAAAGTGCTCTGTTCACCAACTTTGTCCTGCAATAGGAAGCGTTTGCACCATGGCTGATAGAGACGTTCTCACTCAGGAAGAAATTGATGCGCTCTTAACGGGTGTCGATGATGGATCGCTGGATACCGAATTTGGCGAGGAGGGTGGCAATACAATTACGCATTATGACCTGACTAACGAAGATAAAGTTGTTCGTGGTCGTATGCCAACACTGGAGCTGATCGCGGAACGGTTTGCTCGCATGTTACGGAATGATCTGCCGGCCAGTTTGAAGGTCCCCGTTGAAGTGGGGCTGGGTGGCGTGCAGGTGATCAAGTACTCGGAATACATAGATACGCTCTACGTGCCTACCTGCATCAAATTATTACGTATTAAACCGTTTGCGGGGATCTGCCTGTTAACTCTGGACGCAAAACTCATTCATCGTCTTGTAGATCTGTTTTTTGGTGGCACCGGCCTTGTCAGTTCACTGGAGGGTAAAGAGTTTACTTTGACCGAAAGACGGGTGATTGAACGCATCGTTAATCTGATCCTGCGCGATTTCGAGAGTGCCTGGCAGGACGAGTTACCAATCAAAACTGAAGTTGTGGGTGATGAGGTTAATCCCGGTCTGGTTAACGTGATTCCTGGTAGTGAAGTGCTGATGTTATGCAGTTTCCGCCTTGAGCTTGAAGAAGGTGGCGGCGAGTTACACATTGCTTTTCCGTACGCCGCATTAGAGCCCTATAAAGGCGTGCTGGATGCAACGGGTAAAAAGGAATCCAAAGAAAGCAACGATCAATGGCGAGCAGGTATGGAGCGTTCAATTCTGGATGCTGAGCTACCGCTGAACTGTGTCATTGGCGATGTGCAACTGCGGCTGCGAGACCTGATGCGACTGCAGCCAGGTGATGTATTAGATCTGAACATGCAGGAACTGCATGAAGTAAGGGTGGCAAACGTCCCGACGTTCAACGCAACTCTGGGTGATTCAAGAGGCAAATTTGCTCTCGAATTCGATTCGTTTGGTAATCAATAGGAACTGGCTATGTCTGATGAACTAGAAACACAAAACACTGAGACTGATGCTGCATCTGCCAATGAGTTGGAAGCCCGGTCAGCCAGTGCCAAAAATCTCGAAGTAGTGCTGGATATTCCGGTACGACTCTCCATGGAAGTTGGCAACACCAAAATCAGTATCCGCAAGCTGTTGCAGTTGAACAAAGGCTCAATTGTAGAGTTGACCCGCACGGCAGGAGAACCTCTGGATGTACTGGTTAACGGAACGCTGGTTGCCCAGGGAGAGGTTGTCGTGGTTAACGATAAATTTGGTGTTCGTCTGCTGGACGTCATTTCACCTGAACAGCGCATTCAGAGCATCAACTGATGTCGCCATCGGAGAACATATGGCAGGTGGCTCTGGCGCTTGTACTGATCGTCGGCCTGGTAATTCTGCTGGGGTATGTTGTCCGCCGCTTTCAGGGGTTGAAAGGGCATGAATCCGGTCAACTGAAAATTGTCGATTCAGCCTACCTGGGTCCGAAAGAAAAACTCGTGCTGGTTCGAATTGCGGACCAACATGTTCTGGTGGGTATGAATTCGCAGTGTATTACAAAGCTTGCGCAGTTGGATGCCGGTAGTGACTTTTCTACGGCGCTTGATCAAGCCAAGGCCAAGACGTAATGAATCTGATGCGTTTTAAGCAACTGCTGCTTCTGCTTGGCGGCATTCTGATCGTACAGGATGCGGCTGCAGTTATGGATCTGCCTGCATTAACAGTCACCACAGAAGACGACGGTACGCAGAAATACAGCGTAGGTATTCAGATCCTTGTTGTGATGACCATCCTGACGCTGTTGCCGTCTCTGGTCATCATGATGACGGCGTTCACCCGCATTATCATTGTATTTGCAATTCTGCGACAGGCTATCGGTATGCAGCAGACGCCTTCCAATCAGATATTGGTTGGCATCGCGCTGTTTATGACTATTTTCATCATGGCGCCGGTGTTTGAAGAAGTGAATCAAGTTGCGATAGAGCCCTACGTTGCCGAAACCTTACCGCCTCAACAGGCACTTGAGGCTGCGGCGGAACCTTTTCGTGCCTTTATGTTAGAGCAGACTCGTGAAAACGACCTGGATCTGTTCATGCGCTTGTCTGAACACGAACCTGTGGATACCGCTGAAGACATCAACTTTTTTGTGCTGGTGCCAGCTTTCATGACCAGTGAATTGAAGACTGCTTTTCAGATTGGCTTCATGTTGTTTATACCATTCCTGATTATCGACATGGTGGTTGCCAGTGTTCTGATGTCCATGGGTATGATGATGTTGTCACCCCTGATTATCTCCCTGCCGTTCAAAATCATGTTGTTCGTGATGGTTGACGGGTGGGTCATGATCATGGGCACCCTTGCTGGCAGCTTTGGAATGTCGTTGTGAGTATTGGGGATGTGCTTTCAGTGTTCGGTGAGGCGCTGGGACTGATTGTCATCATCGTTTCTATTCTGGTGTTGCCGAGCTTGTTTGTAGGCCTGGTTGTTTCTGTCTTTCAGGCCGCGACGCAGATTAATGAACAAACATTAAGCTTTCTGCCTCGCCTCCTTATGACGTTACTGTCAATTATGGCGCTGGGCCCCTGGGTGCTGTCAGAACTGTTGGATCACTTTCAGCGGATCTTCGAAATGATCCCCATCCTGTTAGGTTGATATGACGATCTCAATGGCTCAATTCTCCGGCTTTATCAGCGAGTTGCTGTTCAATACTCTGCGGGTGGCGGGCTTCTTTATGGTGGTGCCGATCTTTGGTAACCAACTGGTATCGCCGCGGATCCGCATTGCTTTGAGTATGGCGGTAGGTCTTGCTCTGACGCCAGTTATGGGTGATGCGCCGGATATTGCTGATCTTAACCTGAGTATCATGGTGGATCTGGTTTTACAGATTATGCTGGCCATAGGCCTGGGTTTTACTGCGGTTATTTTCTTTCAGTTGTTTGTGATTGCCGGCCAGTTTATCGGCATGCAGATGGGACTTGGATTTGCTGCCATGGTAGATCCTGGAAATGGCGTATCTGTCACTGTCTGGTCGCAATTTTTCCTCATGTTGGTGACGTTGTCTTTTCTGGTACTCAATGGCCACCTGATTCTTTTCGAAATTTTTGTCGCCGGCTTCAAGCTTTATCCGAACGGTATGGAACTGGGTATGGGTGAGTTTGCCGCGCGTATCGCCCAACTGGGTGGTTGGATGTTCGCTGGTGGCGTACTGCTTGCTATACCCGCGGTGGTTTCGCTGCTGATTGTAAATATGTCGTTTGGCGTCATGAATCGCAGCGCCCCGCAGTTGAACGTATTTTCTCTCGGTTTTCCGTTCAGCCTTTTGTTCGGGTTGGTCATTATCTGGTTTTTACTGCACGGCTGGGCTGATCAGTTCCACCGTCTCGCTACTGAATTTCTCGACATCGTCAGCGGCATCTCGCAGGTATAGGCATGGCTGAAGAACAACAAGGTCAGGAAAAGACAGAAGACGCAACGCCCCGAAAACTGGAGAAAGCCAGAGAGGAAGGGCAGGTCGCTCGTTCGCGAGAACTGAACAGCGTTGCCATCGTGACATTCGGCGCAGCCGCTGCGATTTTTGTCGCACCTGATCTTGCAGCGCTGATGATGGACATGACCCGGGTGATATTCACTTCTGCAGCACAACCGGAAATTCCCTTGCCCACATATTTAGGCAATGCTGTAGGCGAGGCCATGTGGGCAATTTTGCCGTTCAGCCTGGTGATGTTCGCGGCTGGCGTTCTGTCCAGCATCGGCGTTGGCGGCATCCTGTTTTCTTCTAAAGCATTTGCGCCAAAGTTAAGCCGAATGAGTCCACTCAAAGGGCTGGGACGTATGTTCTCAAAAAAATCGCTGATGGAGCTGGCTAAATCGTTAGCAAAATTTGTACTGGTGTCTGGCGTAGCGACGCTTGTTTTATCGTATTTCCTCGATGATTTGCTGGTTCTCGGCGGATTGCCGGTAGAAGTCGCTATTGCAGAAGGCGTCGTTTATGTCGGCTGGGCGCTGTTGTTTATTGGGATGGCGCTGGTTGTTGTTGCCGTTATGGACGTGCCTTTTCAAGTCGCGGATCACAA
The DNA here is from genome assembly GCA_965368205.1 of uncultured Pseudomonadaceae bacterium. Taxonomy (GTDB): domain Bacteria; phylum Pseudomonadota; class Gammaproteobacteria; order Pseudomonadales; family Azotimanducaceae; genus UBA4421. Next base: position 4,895 of record CBDUMB010000068.1, read on the forward strand.
GAAGCAACTCAAGATGACTAAACAGGAAGTCAAAGACGAGCACAAAGACTCGGAAGGCAAACCTGAAGTAAAAGCCAAAATACGTGCGCTGCAGCAGCAGATGTCACGGCGCAAAGCCCTTGAAGATGTACCGGATGCCGATGTGGTTATCACCAACCCCGAGCATTTCTCGGTAGCTATCAAGTACAACGCGAAAGACATGGCTGCACCGGTACTGTTGGCTAAAGGTGTAGATCACATGGCATTCCGTATCCGGGAAATTGCTGATCAGCATGAGGTGCCTATTGTGCCGATACCCGCTCTGGCACGTGCCATTTACTTTAATACCGAAGCAGGTGATGAAATCCCGGAAGGTTTGTATATCGCCGTAGCCCAGGTGCTTGCCTATATCTATCAGTTAGAGCAGTACCAGCGAGGACAGATCAACTATGCACCTAAGCTGGCCGACATTGATGTACCCGATGAATTTGCAGTGGAGATTTAAATAATGGGGAATTTCAAACTAGGCGCTCTCGCCATTCCCTGTCTGTTGTTGCTGGTTCTGGCCCTGATGACAATCAGGGTCCCGCCCACAGTGCTGGACCTGTCTTTTACCTTCAACATTGCTCTGGCACTGGTGGTTCTGCTGGTCAGTGTCTACGTCATGCGTCCGCTGGATTTTGCTGCGTTTCCAACCATTCTCCTGGTTGCGACATTGTTAAGGCTGGCATTAAACGTAGCGTCCACGCGGGTCGTATTGCTTGATGGCCATAGTGGCGGATCTGCAGCAGGCAAGGTTATTGAATCCTTCGGCGAAGTACTGGTTGGCGGCAACTACGTGGTCGGTCTTGTCGTATTTATCATTCTGGTGATCATTAATTTTGTTGTTGTGACAAAGGGCGCCGGCCGCATTTCTGAAGTCAGTGCTCGTTTTACCCTGGATGCAATGCCAGGCAAACAGATGGCCATTGATGCGGATTTGAATTCGGGGGTTATCGATCAGGAACAGGCGCGCTTACGACGCGAAGAAGTGGCAGCTGAAGCGGATTTCTACGGCTCCATGGACGGCGCAAGTAAGTTTGTTAAAGGTGATGCGGTAGCTGGTATTCTGATTCTGCTGATAAATATTGTTGGTGGTCTGACCATTGGCATCGTGCAGCATGATCTGGACTTCAGTCAGGCCCTGGAAGTTTATACGCTGTTGACGATTGGTGACGGACTGGTGGCACAACTTCCTTCTTTGTTGCTCTCTACGGCGGCAGCGATGATTGTGACCCGCGCAAACAGCTCTCAGGATATGGGGCAACAGGTGGTTAATCAGCTATTTGCAGAACCTAAAGCTTTGGCGATTGCTGCCGGTATTCTGTTTGCGTTAGGTATTGTTCCCGGTATGCCGCACGGGGTGTTTTTAACCCTCGCTTTAACAGCCGCTGCGATTGCCTGGTGGATTCATCAGAAATCTCTGCAGCCAGCTGCTGTTGCGACAGCCGTGGAAGAAGAGGTCGCAGACGTGCAACCAGAGCGTTCCGAAGTCAGTTGGGAAGATGTCAGTCCGATAGATACGCTGGGTTTAGAGGTGGGTTATAAACTGATCCCGCTGGTTGATAAGAATCAGAGCGGTGAGCTGCTGAGTCGAATACGCGGTGTAAGGAAAAAACTCTCACAGGAACTCGGTTTTCTGGTGCCAACGATCCATATCAGAGACAACCTGGATCTGCTACCCAACGGCTACAGGTTTTCTTTAATGGGTGTCAGTGTTGGGGAAGCAGAGATATTTGTGGATAAATTTCTCGCGATCGACCCTGGCGAAACGTTTGGTCCCTTGAGTGGTCTGGCAACAAAAGACCCAGCCTTCGGTCTGCCGGCTTACTGGATAGAAGAGCACGAAAAAGACAATGCCCAGACCCTTGGCTATACGGTTGTAGATGCCAGTACTGTTGTGGCTACTCATGTCAATCAGATCATGTTGGATAACGCAGCTGATCTGCTTGGGCATGATGAGGTGCAGCACCTGGTTGATTTATTGGCCCAGGGTTCGCCAACCCTCGCCGAGCAGCTGGTGCCTGGAGCGATCAGTTTGTCGGGATTGTTAAAAATATTGCAGAACCTGCTGCGCGAAAAAATTCCGGTGAAAGACATACGTACCATTGCACAATGTCTGGCTGACGGTAGCGCCAGCAGTCTGAGTCTGGATGATCAGACTAATCTGGTACGTAGTCAGCTCTCTCGCATGATCGTGCAGAACATTTACGGAAGTGAGCAATCGTTAGAGGTCATCACGCTCGATCCGGAGCTGGAACAACTGCTGTTGCAGGCTAAAAATCAGGGCAGCGCCGATGCACCGGTGATTGAGCCGGTGATGGCTGAAAGGTTGCAGCAATCGGTAGTCAGCGCAGCCGAACAGCAGGAAATGGCGGGTAAGCCCGCCGTGCTGCTGGTGTCGGCGGCAATCAGAAGTTTGCTGTCCCGTTTTGTGCGGGTCTCGCAGGCTGTGATTCACGTTCTTGCTTACGAAGAAATACCAGAAAACAAACAGATCACTGTTGTGTCAACAATCGGCCGAACAGGTTAAGGGGTAATCATGTTAGAAACAACCGAGCAGAATTCACGTGAGCAGGTGCACACATTTCGTGCAGGCAGTTTGCGTGAGGCACTTGCAATGGTGCGTAAAGAGTTGGGTGTTGATGCACTTATCCTGCGGCAGCATCGGGATGGCTATCAGGTGTGTGTAGACGCTTGTCTTGAGCTGCCTGCAAGCCCGAAGCCCGACCCCATAGATGTACAGGAAGCATCTGTATCCAGCCAGGTCAGTTCAGTGACTGTCGAATCGCTGATTCCAAAACAAAGTAACCCAGGCAGTCATCCTGATCTGGTGGAGCAACTGGCAAAACTTGGGTACGAGGAGTCGGTGATTCAGGCTTTGCCTGGTTGTAAAGATCTGGACCAGTTTCGAACCGCGCTGGCCCAACGTCTGCACTATGCCCACAAGCCAGGTTCCGCACTGCAGGGTGTTTATCGCTTTGTCGGTACAAGTGGCGTCGGCAAAAGCTCACTGGTTATAAAGCTGATGGCGCAGTTTGTGAGGCAGAACCCGAGCACGGCGCTAGCTGTAATTTCCACAGATATGGAGCGACTTGCAGGTACCGAAGCGCTGCAGCTCGCGTGCCAGACATTTGGTGTGCACATGCAGGAGTGTGCGCCTGAAGATCTGCAGGCCACCCTGCAGAAGTTCAAAAACAAAGCGCTGATACTCGTTGATACGCCGGCAATAGCACCAGCGCGCCCCTTGATCGCTATCAGTGGGGTGAAAGATATCTGGGTTTGCAGTGCGCTGCACAGTCTGGCGCACCTGCGCGCTCAGCATCAACAGGTGGCAGGTTTAAATCCAGCAGGGGTAGCTGTGACACAAACAGACCTGAGTATCGAAGGTGATGCTTTGGGTGGTTTGTTGTACGACCTGCGTCTGCCGCTCTACTGGCTGGGCACCGCCAATGGGTTACCTGATGGCCTGGAGCTGGCGAATGAACAGAGTGTTGAACAATGGCTGTTTGCGACACCGCAACCACAAGGTTTTGCGATCGCGGTTTAGGCGTCGCATGCAACCGGCACGTATTTGACCGATTGAAAAGAACAACTATGTTTCTTAAAGGGGCAAAGGTTTTTGTCCTCGCGCTAACCTGTAAAGCCACATTCGGCAAGCAGGTAAACAGGAGTAAATGACATGGAGCAAGTCTCTTCCAACCCAATTCAGGTTGTTGCCGTTACCGGTGGCAAAGGTGGGGTGGGCAAAACTAACGTAAGCGTAAACTTAGGTCTGGCTATGTCAGCCCTGGGGCGCCGCACAACGCTTCTGGACGCAGATCTGGGGCTTGCCAATATCGACGTACTTCTCGGCTTAAAGCCCCGTCATACGTTAAAAGATGTCCTTGATGGCACGTGTTCAATGCATGAGGTCATCATAAATGGACCCCATGATTTAAAAGTTGTGCCTGCGGCGTCCGGGTTGCAGGAGATGGTCAAGCTTGGACCACGGGAACATGCCGGGCTGATATCCGCGTTCAGCGATATCGCCCATAAAATGGACGTATTGATTATCGATACAGCGGCGGGCATTGCTGACGATGTGTTGAGCTTTCTGTGTGCTGCCCAGGAAATTATTGTGGTGGTATGCAACGAACCGACTTCAATTACAGACGCTTACGCGCTGATAAAGATTCTGAATCAGCAGTTTGGCATCAACAAGATCCGGGTCGTTGCCAATATGGTGCGCAATGACGCTGACGGCATCGCCGTGTATGACAAGTTGCAACACGTCACTGATCGTTTTCTGGATGTAGCCCTGTTGCACGCCGGGTCTATTCCTCAGGATGAGCAACTGCGTAGAGCGGTGCAGAAACAGCGCGCCGTGCTTGACCTTTATCCTGCCAGCAAGTCTGCGCAGGCGTTCAGAAAGCTCGCGCTTGAAGTCGATTCCTGGCCGATACCGACAATGCCGACTGGGCACCTGGAATTTTTTGTAGAGCGCCTGGTTAACGAATACGCATTACATTGAGTCTTTGTATGTCTAATCCAGTAGCAGCATATGCGGACAATGAACACCGTAATGCGACAATCAAAAAGTATGGTTATCTGGTCAAGCGCATCGCCCAGCACCTGGTTGCACGATTACCGGACAGTGTGCAGTTTGATGATCTTGTGCAGGCGGGCATGTTGGGCCTGCTGGAATCGGTAGGCAAATATGATGCGTCGAAAGGCGCCAGTTTCGAAACCTATGCCGGTATCCGTATTCGCGGATCTATGCTGGATGAAATGCGTCGTGGAGATTGGGCGCCGCGTTCGGTGCATCGCAATGCACGTCGGGTGACCGAGGCCATGCGTAAGGTTGAGCATGCATTAGGCAAAGAAGCCAGCGATCGTGACATCGCCGATCGTATGCAGGTGTCGTTGGAAGAGTACTACGACATCTTAAAAGATGCCTCTACCTGTCGTCTTGTCAGCTACGAAGAAGTGAATGAAAGCGACGATCCCAGTGCTCTGCCCCATCTGGATGTCGGGGATCACGGCGCTGAGCGTGATGAAATGATGCAGGACCTGGTTGCTGCCATCGGCGAGTTACCCGAACGCGAACGTCTGGTGATGTCGCTTTATTACGACGAAGAATTGAATTTGAAAGAAATTGGCGCTGTGCTTGGTGTCAGTGAGTCGCGTATCAGCCAGATTTTAAGCCAGGCCACTTTGCGGGTGCGCAGCAAAGTAGGCGAGTGGACGCAAGCCTGATGGATATTGTCGCAATTATTGGCGTGATTCTGGCCTTTTCTGCAATCTTTCTGGGCAACGCTTTAGAAGGTGGACAGGTAGCGGCGCTCCTGGATGCGCCGGCGTTCATCATTGTTGTGGGTGGGACGCTGGGCGCTGTGGTTTTGCAAACGCCATGGTTGAGTCTGGTGCGCGCCAGCAGAATGTTTACATGGGTGCTGAAACCCCCCGCTCTGGATGTCGAAAAAGAGATCGAACGCCTGGCTGCCTGGAGCA
>CBDUMB010000069.1:0-10380 GCA_965368205.1 uncultured Pseudomonadaceae bacterium
ATGCACCATGTCATCCACGTTGCAAAACGGGTTTATGTACTTTACGGCAACGTGCTGCGATCCGTGCCACGACTGCACAAAGAGACTTCAGCTCATGCCGCTTAATCAGCGCGTTATTCTGCTGACAGGCGCAACAGGTGGTATTGGTCAGGCGCTTGCAAAAGTGCTGGCCAACGCAGGACACAAGCTGATACTCAGTGCACGCTCAGAGGAAAAACTAAAACAGCTGAAGGACAATCTGCCTGCCAGAAGCATCATCAGCACAATTCGGGCTGACTTAACGCTACCCGCAGATCTCGACAACCTCGCGCAAACGGCCGCGCAAAATGATGTTGATACTCTGATCAACCTGTCCGGTGCCAATCAGTTTGCACTGTTGGAGAATACCGAAGCGGCGGCGTTGACAAATATGGTGCAACTGAATCTGCTGGCACCGATGCAGCTGACAAGGCTGTTGCTGCCGCACCTGAGTAAAAATCCTCACGGCATGATCGTCAACGTGGGTTCAGTCTTTGGCACCATTGGACATCCCGGTTACACCGCCTACTGTGCTTCAAAATTCGGCCTGCGTGGATTCACCGAAGCGTTGCGCAGAGAAGTCAAAAATAAATCCATCGACGTGATTTACTTCGCCCCGCGCACAACCAGCACCGCGATGAACAGCGAAGCTGCCAATCAGCTTAACGACGCGTTAGGCAACGCCAGCGATACACCAGAGTACGTGGCGCAAAAAATTCTTAAATCGATTGAACAGAAATCAAAGAGCACTTATCTCGGTTGGCCTGAGCGACTGTTTGTGCGTGTTAACCAGATCATGCCCGGGGTTGTAGATCGCGCCCTGGAGAAAAAATTAGCCACCATTGAACAATTCGCCAGGACAACCTGACGCAATCCTATCGAAGCAAACGAGGAGAAAATCGTATGTCTTATTCACTCAAAAAAACGCTCTCATCAGCCCTGCTGTTTGGTGCCAGCCTGCTGGTCGCCGTCACGACACTGGCAGACAGCGCAAGCCCGAAAAACACTCTGGACTATCTGCAGAGTAACTGGGCCCGCGCCACCTACCAACTCGAGGGTGCACAGCGGGAAGAGGCTCTATCTGAGCTCGCCGAATACGCCAGACAGATCACTCAGGTAGAGTCTGCAGTGCCGGAAATCCTGATCTGGAAAGGTATTGTGCTGAGCTCCCTGGCTGGCGAAAAAGGTGGCCTGGGTGCCCTTGGCCTGGTCAAGGAAGCCCGTGCGAGCCTGGAAAGTGCGCTGGAGATAGATCCCAACGCGCTGCAGGGATCCGCCCACACAAGTCTGGGAACCCTTTACCATCAGGTACCCGGATGGCCGATCGCGTTTGGCAGTGACAAGAAAGCCAAAGCGCATTTACACAAGGCTCTGACCATCAACCCAGACGGTATCGACAGCAACTATTTTATGGGGCAGTTTCTCTTTGACGAAGGCGAATTCAGCGCCGCAAGGAAGCACCTCGAACATGCGCTGAAAGCGGCACCCCGGCCTGGTCGCACGCTCGCGGACAATGGCCGTAAAGGAGAAATTCGGGCGCTTCTAAAGCAAATACCTGCAGCCGGATAGCGCACCAAAATAGCGCTTCAGCGCACCATAATGACATCACTCAGGCAACTCATCGAAGTTGTCCGACCAATGTTTCGTTATCGCCTCGGTCCCTGCTAGTATCTGGCGTGAATTCGAGCGTTGCACGTGCATCTGAAAGATGTCGTGCAACCATCAACTTCACACCATTGAATTCTCGATACAAAAGCAAGGAGACTGGTCGCAATGGCTAAGCTGAACATCAACGGCAACGACGTGGAGTTGGAATTTGATCCCAACACACCGTTACTCTGGGTCTTACGTGAACAAGCAGGCCTGACCGGCACCAAGTATGGTTGCGGCATTGCACAATGTGGCGCGTGCACGGTGCACATCGACGGCAACCCCATTCGCGCCTGCGTCTATCCGGCAAGTGCAGTGCAGGCCAACCAGAAAATCACCACGATAGAAGGCCTGTCCGACAGTGGTGATCATCCGGTACAGCAGGCATGGGTGGAACTTGATGTGCCCCAGTGTGGATTCTGTCAATCCGGCATGATCATGGCAGCAGCAGCCCTGCTGGCCAGCAACGCAGCACCAAACGATGCTGACATCGATCAGAACATCACAAATATCTGTCGTTGTGGCACTTTTCAAAGGGTGCGCGCAGGCATTCACCGGGCCGCCGAACTGAGCAAGGAGGCTTAATTGTGACTACTGAAACAACCAACACCGCGCCAAATCTTGCCCTCAATCGACGAGCGTTCTTAGTCTCTACCGCCCTTGGTGGCGCCGGCCTGTCACTGGGCATGTCATTACCCGTGAATGCAAACACAGCAGCAGGCGCTACAGAAGAAGTGAACGCCTGGGTTGTTGTGCAGCCTGACGACACCGTGATCATCCGCATCGCAAGGTCCGAAATGGGTCAGGGCACACTCACTGGCCTTGCTCAGATGGTTGCGGAAGAACTTGAATGTGATTGGGACAAAGTGACCTGGGAATATCCAACCCCTGGCCAGAATGTTGCCCGCAACAGAGTCTGGGGCAGCTTTGCTACCGGTGGCAGTCGCGGTATTCGTGGCAGCCATCAATACGTTCGTGAAGGTGGTGCGGCGGCACGCATGATGCTAATCGAAGCAGCTGCAGGTTTATGGCAGGTGCCCGTCAGCGAATGCACGGCATCCAATAGCGTCATTACGCATACACCCAGCAAGCGCACGACTACCTACGGCAAAGTTGCCACTGCGGCTGCTCAGCTGGTACCCCCAACTGATGTGCCGTTGAAAGATCCAAAAAACTGGAAGGTCATCGGTCAGCCGTTGCCTCGCTTGGATACCATAGAGAAAACCACCGGCAAACAGATCTACGGTTCAGATCTCAACCTGCCGGGGATGTTGAACGCGGCGATCAAAGCCTGTCCTGTTACCGGCGGAAAACTCGCTTCTTTTGACACATCAAAAGCAAAGGCCATGCCTGGTGTTAAATCCATTGTCGAAGTCGACGATGTCGCCGTTGCCGTTATTGCTGACACTTGGTGGCAGGCAAAAACCGCCTTGGACGCTGTGGACATCGAATGGGACTATGGTCCAAACGCAAACGTGTCCCAGGCGGATATCGTTGCAGATATCGTTGAAGGGTTGACCGCGGAGCAGGCCTTTGTCGGCAATGAAAACGGCAATGTCAAAGAAGGCCTGGCAAAAGCTGCCAAGCGTATTGAAGCCACCTACAGCTATCCCTTTCTGAACCATGCCACCATGGAGCCGATGAACGCGACAGCAGTGTGGACCAAGGACGCCTGCGAGGTCTGGTGCCCGACTCAGAACGGTGAATCAGCCCTGGCAGCCACCGCTGAAGCTGCTGATCTGCCAATTGAGCAATGTGAAGTTCATAAAGTCATGCTGGGTGGCGGCTTTGGCCGGCGCGGCGCACCTGACTATATTAATCAGGCGGTGAAAATCGCCAAAACCATGCCGGGCACTCCCATCAAACTGATGTGGACCCGGGAAGAAGACATGAAACATGGGTTTTACCACCCCATCACCCAGGCACGACTTGAAGGTGGTCTGGATGATGACGGTAACCTGACCGCTTTACACCTGCGCATCTCCGGCCAGTCTATTCTGGCTACGCTGATTCCGCAGGGGTTGCAGGACGGCAAAGACCCTGCTGTGTTTCAAGCCTTGTTACCCTCCGGTGACCAGGCCATCAGCTACAGCGTACCCAATCTGTTAATCGATCACGCCATGCGCAACAGCCATATCAGACCGGGATTCTGGCGCGGCGTTAACGTCAATCAGAACGCCATTTATATGGAGTGTTTCATGGACGAACTGGCGCATGCAGCAGAGGTTGATCCGCTGCTGTTTCGACAGCGTCTGATGAAAGACAACCCTAAAGGCATGGCGGTGCTTAATGCCGCCGCTGAAGGTGCTGGTTGGGGCACACCTGCAGCACCGGGCGTGCACCGTGGCCTGGCTACCTGTTACGCCTTTGGCAGCTATGTAGCAGCGTGCGCGGAAGTGTCCGTTGATGAGGCAGGTGCTTTGAAAATGCACCGCATCGTGGCGGCTACCGACCCGGGTTATGCTGTTAATCCTCAGCAGATTGAGGCCCAGGTGGAAGGCTCTTTTGTTTACGGCCTGTCTGCTCTGTTGTACGGCGAATGTACAGTCAAAGATGGCGAAATCGAGCAGGACAACTTCCATACGTTCTCATCTATGCGTCTGGCTGAGATGCCAAAAGTTGAAACCATTGTGATGCCTTCAGGTGGTTTCTGGGGCGGTGTGGGTGAACCTACCATCGCTGTGGCGGCGCCGGCAGTTCTGAATGCCATCTTTGCCGCAACCGGTAATCGGGTTCGCAACGTGCCTCTGAAAGGCAGAAACCTGCGCAAGGCGTGAAACTAACGGGCCTGGGCTACAGCGTGCTGCTGCTGTTTGCGTCAGCAACAGCGGCAGCCGATATGCAAGCGGCTGATCGCAAATCAGCCGCCGCCATCAGCTTGCAGGCATGTTATGGGTGCCACGCTGAACCAGGCACCCCAGCCACCGGCCTTGTCGCCTTCCGCGCAACAGCCGAACTGGATATTGCAAACAAGTTAAAAGCTTTTCACAGCGGTGAGTTAAATGGCACCGTCATGAATCGTATCAGCCGTGGCTACACACCCGCGGAACTTGAGCAGCTCGCAGCAGTGATGGCCAGCGCTATTGCAAAGCACCCGCCAGGTTCTCGGTGAACAACCCAACATGATTTCACGTCGCAACTGGCTTAAATACAGCAGCGCGTCCCTCGCGGCTTCAGTGATGGCCCAGGGCCATGCAAGCCAGGCGCGGGTTGTAATCATTGGAGGCGGGTTTGCTGGTGCAAGCGTGGCGCGGGAACTGCGCCGATTGAATCACCGTTTATCGGTTTCGCTGATCGAAGCCAACCCTACCTACACCGCCTGCCCGCTCAGCAACATGGTGATTGGTGGCCACCGCGAGATCACCGAGCAACAGTTCAGCTACACCGGCTTGGGTGCTGTCGGGGTTAATGTCATTCACCAATACGCAGTGGACGTTGACCCAGAGCGCCGCACGGTCACGCTGCACAACAGCAAAAAACTGAGATATGACAAACTGATCCTGGCGCCCGGGATAGACCTGGACTGGCAGGCACTGCAAGGCTACGACAAAGCCGCCGCCCAGCTTCTACCACATGCCTGGAAAGCCGGCGCCCAGACGACGCTTTTGCGTGACCAACTGCGTGACATGCGGCAAGGTGGCCTGGTGGTCATGTCCGTGCCAAAATCACCTTATCGGTGTCCTCCTGGCCCCTACGAACGGGCCAGCCTCATTGCGGGATACCTGAAACAGAACAACCCGCGCGCTAAAATTCTCATTCTTGACAGCAAAGACAGCTTTTCGAAGAAACCCCTGTTCATGTCAGCCTGGCAAACCCTTTACGGCGACATCATTGAATGGCAGGGAGAATCAGACGGCGCAACGGTGACTGCCGTTGATGCGAACAACCGCTCTGTTATCACAGACTTTGAAACCGTGCAGGCGGATGTGGCCAACATCATACCGCCACAAAAAGCCGGGGCTATTGCACAACTGGCCGGTGTTGCCGACCGCTCTGGCTGGTGCCCGATTGAGCCGCTCACTTTTGCATCCACGCTGCAGCCGGACATCCATGTGATTGGTGATGCAGCAATCGCCAATGCGATGCCCAAATCCGCATTTGCAGCCAATGCACAAGCAAAACTCTGCGCGGTACAGGTTACCCGTTTGCTGAATGGCGAGTCCCCGGTCAGCAGCAAGCTGATAAACACCTGCTACAGCCTGGTGGCACCCGACTATGGCATTTCTGTTGCTGGCGTGTATCAACCCAACAAAAAGATATGGGCTGAAATTGACGGAGCTGGCGGTGTCAGCCCTGCCAATGCATCATCCGAAACGCGAGCACTCGAAGCAACTTATGCACAACGTTGGTTCAGGAATCTTACAACCCAGGTTTTTGCTTGATGGTAATCCGCAAGACATTTCTGGTTGTCCTGATACTTGCACTGAGCAATGCTACAGCTGCCAGCAACGCAAAAACCATCACGATGCAGGACAACCCAGAGAGTCGCGGCAAAGCCGCATTTGTTGATCGCGAGCGCGGCCATTGCCTGCTCTGTCACCAGGTTAAGCAAATCAATGAATCTTTCCAGGGCAACATAGGTCCTGACCTGAGTAATATCGGCGCCCGCCTGGGGCCCGATGAACTGTACAAACGCATCGCCGACCCTACAGAACAGAATCCCAATACTGTTATGCCGGCCTATTTCCGCACCCACGGGTTGACTCAGGTGGCACAAGCCTACCTGGACCAGCCCGTATTAAGCGCCAACGAAATGGATGACCTGGTGGCTTTTCTACTCACTCTGAAACAGCCTGAGTCACAAGAATGAGCACAACCATCAACCGACGAAACTGGCTGGCCGGCGCCGGCACCCTGGTTACCCTCACTCTGCAACCCAGGCTCCTGGCGGCTGTATCTGAGCCCCTGCAGACAACCATCGAGCGGGATTTTCCTGGCGCAGATATACAACCGGGACGGATCAACATAGAACTACCTGCGCTGGCGGAAAACGGAAATTCGGTACGTATTAAAGTCAGCGTCGACAGCCCCATGACCGAAACCGAGCACGTGACGTTCATTCAATTGATCGCAGAAGCCAATCCACTGCCGGATATAGCCCGCTTCGAACTCTCTCCAGCCAGTGGTCTTGCAGAGGTGGAAACCCGCATCCGTGTATCCGCAGAACAGGATATTGTGGTGGTGGCCGGCCTCAGTGACGGCAGCCTTTGGAGTGGTAGCGCCCATATCGTAGTCACTGTTGCCGCTTGTCTGGATGCGCTGTACTGATGTTAAAAGCGAGAATTTCAGTGCCCTCACGCGCGCAGCATAACGAGATTGTGGCCATAAAAACGCTAATATCTCATCCTATGGAAACGGGTTTCAGGCGTAACTCCCTCGGCCAGGCAATTCCGCGAGATATCCTCACTCGGTTTGAGTGTCGCTACAACGGAAAAACTGTTTTCAAAGCCACATTACACCCAGCTGTCGCGGCTAACCCTTTCATCGCCTTTCATCTACGAGCACAAGACAGTGGTGAGCTCGAGTTTATCTGGACAGATCAGGACAACAAAGTAACCCGCGTCACTCGAGAACTGACTGTTGATCCGGCCACCTAGATTTCGCAACTGCAGCAGCTGCGCGGTTGTGCTCATTTGCGCCCTTCTGGCGGGTTGCGACAGAAATACCACAGTAACCACTGCCTCTATGCCAGCGCTGAAATCGACTAATACTGCGACCGCGCCAACAGGCAAATCTGGCTACCATTTCCAGTCCGCGGACACCCAGGCACTGCAGGATGATCCGTTTGCCAACCCCGGTATGTTATGGGTAGACCGCGGAGAGGAACTATGGGGCTCCTCATCTCAAGGCGAGCAGCCATCCTGCCAGAGCTGTCATAGTGACGAAGCAACAGATATGACCGGGGTGGCGGCACAGTACCCCAGATTTAACAAACACCTCAACGCAGTAGTGAATCTTGAAGGTCAGATCAATCACTGCAGAGTAGAACATCAACAGGCGGCCCCACTTGCCTACGAAAGTGAAGACCTTCTATCCCTGAGCGCATACGTTGGGCATCAGTCCAAGGGGTTACCTGTTGAAGTTGTCATTGATGGCCCGGCAGCATCGGCTTTCGCCTCCGGACAAACCTATTTTTATACCCGTCGCGGCCAGCTCAATCTGGCCTGCAATCACTGCCACGAAGATAACGTGGGCCGTATGTTACGGGGCGACAAGCTCAGTCAGGGACAGGTTGGTGGCTACCCCGCTTATCGACTTGAATGGCAGACTCTGGGCTCATTGCATCGACGACTCAGGTTCTGCAACACCGGCGTGCGAGCTGAGCCTTTTGAGTATGGTGCCATGCAGTACATTGAACTGGAGCTGTACCTGAAATGGCGCGCCCAGGGGTTACCGGTTGAAACCCCCGCCGTCAGGCGCTAGCAGACTGTTCTGCAAGAGCGGCTTCGTTCTGAACTTCAATCTCATGTCGAATGTGTGATAAACCGAACCACAGGATCAGCGCACCTGCTGGACAAAGAATCCCGGCACATAGTGCTATCGACTTGCCAATTGCTTCATCGTAACCAAATACAAAATCTGTAGTGGCTGCGATGACGGTGGGGCCAAAGCCTAATCCAATCAGCGTCGCTACCAGCAGGTAGGCTGCAATCATCTGCCCACGCATCCGATTTGGCGTCATCAACTGCAGCGTGCCACCCGCAATGCCCCCCTGAAACGCGGAAAAGAACACCGCCAGAGACATGACAACAATGGCAGCCGTCGCATCCTGCACAAAACCTAACGCAATCGCACAAGGTGTCATACAGACCATACTGATCAGGATAAGCCGCACATAGGCATCTGAAACGCCGCGTTTAACCCATGCATCGGCCACATAACCAGCCAGCAACAGGCCCGCACTACCAGCGATCAACATCAACAGACCGAACGTCCAACCCGCCTGGGCAGCATCGTACCCAAACGTGCGTATAAAATAGGTTGGTCCCCACAAGTTGAGCGCATAAACCACCATGATAAAAGTAGATAAGCCAAAGATATGGCAGCCATACGCACGACGGCGCTGCCAGGCATAAGCGACAACCTGTGCAACAGGTAAAAGTGTGTCGCCAACTACCACTCCACGTCGCACAGGTTCCTTAACCGTGGTGTACATCAACAAAGCGATAATCAGGCCTGGCAGACCCACAATAAAAAACGTCAGCTGCCAGCCATACACATCACCAATGAGCGGCACTGTTATCTGACCGAGAGTTTGCACATAGGCAACCACTGCGCCACCTAACATATACGCAAAACCGGAACCTAAGGTGACACCCAGGGTGTAAACAGAAAGTGCCCGAGCCAACTGCGACTTCGGGAAATAGTCAGTAATCATCGAATAAGCGCCCGGACCCAGCGTTGCCTCACCTACCCCAACGCCAACCCGCGCCGCAAACAAAGTCCAGAACTGCTGAGCAAGGCCGCAGATTGCCGTCATAAAACTCCACACAGCTATCCCTACAGAAATCAGATTGCGCCTGTTTTTACTGTCTGCAATGCGCGCAAGGGGCAAACCCATACCCGCGTAGAACAGTGAGAACGCCAGCCCAGCGAGCAGACTGTACTGCGTGTCAGAGATTTCAAAAGTCTCACGTATGGGTCCAACCAGCAGCCCCATGATCATGCGATCGAGAAAAGAAAAGGTCTGCGCCAGCAACAGCACAAAAATGACATACCATTGATAGCCTACCGACGGTTGATTCAACAAACGGTTAGTTTCTGCGATTCTGTTTTCTGACATCTGCACGGCTCCCCATTCCCGCAAAGAGCCACGATCCTATTGACACGGCCTTCCATAGTCAACAATATTGATCGTCCCGAACATTGACGATAATTATCAGCGATATCTGGAGAAACCATGCCAAGACTCAAACAAGTACCCCGCTCCGAAGCATCACCGGAAGTGCTCAAATTCTACGATCGCCTGTTTGGTGAACGCGACCCCGTAACAGAGCCCGGCACAGCTACCGGCACGCCAGGCAACTGGTGGAGTGTGTTCGCTCTGGTGCCCTATATTTTTGAACACGCCACCAACCATTTCGGCATGTTTGGCATGTTTGCCCAGGAAAGTATCAGCAAAATGGACGGTAAGGTACGCGAACTGGCCATTATGCGTGCCGGCTTCACCCAGGGCAGTCAGTTCGTATTTTCCCAGCATTGTAAAGCTGCCCGGCGTTTCGGGGTAACCGAACAACAGATTAACGACATCAGACACTGGGAAATCAGTGATGCGTTTGATGCAAAAGAACGCGCCGTGCTTGCCTGGGCTGACGCCCTTATTCTGCAGGGTGGCCGTGCGTCTGATGAATTGTTTGAGGAACTTCACCGCCATCTCAGCGATGAAGACATCCTCGAACTGACCTACCATACGATGGGATACAATCTCCACGCCGTTTGCTGCAAGGCACTGCGACTGGAGTTTGATGACGTTGAAGAACGTATACGTGAAGTACCTGTACCCGGTGACGGCGAGACGGCTGACTGGGCCGGTGCAGCTTGGCAGAAAAAAACGGAGGATTAGAAATGGCAAATTTTGAAATTAACGGTCTGCATCATCTGGCGCTTGTCTGTAAAGATATGGAACGCACGGTAGACTTCTACACAAACGTTCTGGAAATGAAGCTGACCAAAGGTTTTGATCTTGAAGGATATGGGCAACACTTCTTTTTC
>CBDUMB010000070.1:0-10313 GCA_965368205.1 uncultured Pseudomonadaceae bacterium
AAGATCTCCGCAGTCAGTACAGTATTGTTCACGCTGATGCGGACAATTAGCCGATATTGCCTACACTTTCTCCTGCTGGCATTGCCTACTCTGGCAAGCGCCCATGAGGTGCGCCCTGCTTTCCTGCATCTGACGGAACTCGACACAGATACATCATCAGCACGCTTTGCCGTGTTGTGGAAACAGCCAGCGGTACAGAACGGGCGCCTGGCCATCACACCCGTATTCCCGACACATTGTGAAATGGTTGAGCAATCGCCGCCGGAGGTGACACCAGCTGCCTTTATCCAGCGCTGGCAAACCGATTGCGATCTGACCAGAGACGCCATCCACATCGACGGCCTGTCAATGACCCTTACAGATGTCATGGTGCGCTACGACAGCGCCGACGGCAGCACCGCCAATTATGTATTGCGGCCGGAAAGCCCTACTCTGAATATCGCCACGGACAACCCGAGCACCCTGTCTTACCTGTGGATTGGTGTTGAACATCTTCTGTTTGGCCTTGACCACGTTCTGTTTGTGATCGGTCTTGTGCTGTTCATTCGAGCACCCTGGCCGCTGCTTAAAACGGTCACAGCGTTCACTGTCGCCCATTCAATCACTCTGGCACTGTCGGTTCTGGGCTGGGTCAGGCTTGAGCAGGGCCCCATTGAAGCCATCATCGCGCTGTCCATATTGTTTCTTGCCCGTGAGTTAGTACAACCGCCCGAACAACGCTCCCGTCTGACCATGGCAAACCCGTGGATCATGGCCTTCGTTTTTGGACTGCTGCACGGTCTGGGCTTCGCCGGTGCACTCAGTGATGTCGGTTTACCCGACGACGATTTGTGGCTCGCCCTGCTGCTGTTCAATGTGGGCCTGGAACTGGGGCAACTGATGATCATCGCGATTGTGATGACCTTTATCTGGTTTGCACGACGCTTTACAGCACTGCCCATGGTCATCCGCGGTGGCGCATGGGGTATGGGCGCGCTGGCGGCTTTCTGGACCATAGACCGCACCATATTACTCCTGTAATTTAAAGAATCTGAGGGGAGGATCGTTATGTCACTAAAATACATTTTCACCATTGGCCTGATCGGCCTGCTGATCAGCGGCTGCAGTGAGCAACAAGCTGTCGCACCAGAGGCTGCGCCACAAGCGCCTGCTGATTTCACCAATACCTTCCGCCAGGCGCTGGAAACGGCACAACCCGGCGATGTGATTGAAGTACCAGCGGGGACTTACACGTTCAAACGCTCGCTGGTATTGAATACCGATAACGTGACAATTCGCGGCGCAGGTATGGATCAATCGATACTGAGTTTCAAAGGACAGATCGCAGGCGCGGAAGGCTTATCCGTCAGCGCCAGCAATTTTGTCATTGAAGACCTGGCCATCGAAGATACGGTGGGCGATGCATTGAAAGTCAACGAAGGCAACAACATCACCATTCGCCGCGTGCGCACAGAATGGACCAACGGTCCTGACGTTAACAATGGTGCCTACGGCATCTATCCGGTACAGACGACCAATGTGCTGGTTGAAGGAAACGTGGCTATAGCGGCGTCAGACGCGGGTATCTATGTAGGTCAGTCGCAGAACGTGGTGGTCCGTAATAATCGAGCTGAATACAACGTCGCGGGTATTGAAATAGAAAACACCATTGGCGCCGATGTTTATGACAACGTTGCCACCAACAACACAGGTGGCATTTTGGTGTTCAACATGCCGCAAATTCCCCAACGCGGTCATTCAACCCGGGTTTACAAAAACGAGGTGCATAACAACAACACCGCCAATTTTGCAGCGCCGGGCACGGCGGTTTCCGGGGTTCCTGCCGGCTCTGGTGTAATCATTAATTCCAATGACAAAGTGGAAATTTTTGATAACAACATCACCAACAACAATACCGCCAACATTGTGATCTCCAGCTATTTCAGTGCCAATTACGCAGGACAACGCGATCTGGCAGAAAACTTTGACCCCTATCCGGAAGACATCTTCATTTATGGCAATCTGTTTGAAGGCGGCGGACAAGCGCCGGGCAGCAGCTACTTAACCGAAGTCAAAGACGGGGTTTACGGCTCTGATGGCGAATTTCCGGACATCATCTGGGACGGCATCATCAGCCCAACGCTGGCAGAAGGACAGGCTGTCATCTGCGTGCAGAATGGTGATGTGGAACTGTTGAATATCGATGCGGCTAATGAATTTGCTAATCCAAACGTTGATATGGGCAACCACGATTGCACCGTAGATAAATTGTCAGCAGTCACTCTGTCAATGGCCAACTGATCACAACTGAGCAATTTTAGTGGTTAACGGGTTTAAAGCAGTACCGTGCATTTTGCTGATCTGGTTGCTGAGCAGCAGTTGCAGCGAGCAACCGGGCGTCAGTTTCTTTACAGCGGACCAATATCCGGACAATCTGTCCGCCTGGGGTTTGCTCAACAAACAGGCAAACGCGCTGGTCCCCGCTGAAGATACGCACATCTATGATCTGAACACACCACTGTTCACGGACTACGCGTTGAAGCTTCGCACCCTGTACATTCCACCGACCCGCACCGCGCAGTTTGAGCCGTTTGACGCCTTTGTCCTGCCGGTGGGCAGCATTATCAGTAAAACCTTTTTCTACCAGCACACCGGCGACGGCGCGCTGATCCTCGATGCCAGTTGGGACGGCAATCCCGCAAGCCTGCAGATGGATAAGACCCTGCTGCTGGAAACCCGACTGTTGGTGAAACAGAGTAATGGCTGGGATGCCCTGCCCTACATCTGGCGCGGCGACGACGCCTACCTTGCCATCACCGGCGATCTGCAGACGTTGTCTACCAGCAAAGGAGATGAACTGAACTACCTGGTGCCCAGCCGCAACCAGTGTGCTGGATGCCATGCCACAGACCATACTGCAGGTGATATCCAACCGATTGGGATCAAAGCCCGCCACCTGAATCGTGCAGATCCAATCCACGGTATCAATCAGCTCACCGCATGGCAGGCGCGGGGTAATCTGGACGGCATGCCGGCCTTGGATGCCGTATTTGCCAATGCTGATATGAACTCGCAGCAAACCGATCTGGATCACCGCGCGCGAAGTTACCTGGACATCAACTGCGGACATTGTCACAACGCATCAGGTGCAGCAGACACCTCCGGGTTGCTACTCGACTACGCAGATCACGATTTGAAGACTATGGGACAATGCAAACCTCCAATTGCTGCAGGTCGAGGCTCTGGCGGACACCTTTACAGTATTGTGCCGGGCGCAGCTGACACATCCATTCTGGCTTATCGCATGAACACCACAGACCCAGGCACAATGATGCCGGAATTAGGGCGCACACTGGTTCATGCTGAAGGCCACGCACTGATTGCGCAATGGATAGATGCTATGGACGGGGCCTGCCTGTAGGGCTGGCAAACACAAACCGACGCATCATCAGAAAGTTATGCGCCGAGCCCAGAAAAGATCCGATCACCAGCGCCCATAAAGGGCCTAACATACCAGCCAACACAAGCCCGGAATAAACCCCGAAGTTTATTGCGGAGCCTGCGCACTGAATCAGAATATAGCGACTCTTGGAAGACTCTTTTATCGAGGCTGCAAATGTATAGCGCGCGTTAAGAACAAACGATACCGCTATGGTCACGATGAATGAACAAACCCGGGCAGGAATCGGCGGCACTCCAGCGCCATAAACAAGCAACCAGAGCAACCCGGCATCAACGGCAAATGCCACACCGCCAACCTGCAGAAAGCGAAACAGGTGTTGGACCATAGGCGTTACGCAGACGGCTCTCAGGCAGCTTGTGCCCGACGCCTTTCAAGTTCAGCCACAATCTCAGCATGGCGTTTGCGGTCAAGATCATATTTGGAGTAGCAGTAAGCTGAAACCAGAGCAAAACCGGAGACAATGGGCCCAAACACCAGGCCAAGCCAGATCAGGGTTTCTGGCGCCACATCCGCTGCGCTTTTAATCTCCGGACCTGTCGGCCAGGCAATCAGCGTCAAAGCCAGTCCGGCCACTGCCGAACCTAAACCGGTGGTCACTTTGTTTGAGAACGACACCGCCGCAAAAAACATGCCTTCCTGGCGCTGACCGGTGACCAGTTCCTGTTCGTCAACAATATCTGCAACCATTGACGAAAACGCGACCAGGGCCTGCACAACACCTACCCCCTGCAGAAACTTGACCAGAATCAGAGTCCACAATAAGGCGTCGCTGCCGTTCTCCGGAAACAGGCCCAATAATCGCAGCACAACGGGAATAACCTGACATCCAGCCCACCACAAGGTGCCAAACAGGATAAGGGGTTTCTTATCGAACCACTCAGTTAAACGCCGGGCAAAGAAAGTACCCAGCAACGCACCGATGGGTGTCGCCATAAAAAACATCAGGTTACCGCTACTCTGCAACTCCCAGAAATAGGTATTCATGTGCAGGTTCAGCGCCTGATCCACACCGACCATCATAAATACAACCAGCACACCGGTGAACAGCCAGCGAAACGATACGTTCTTCAGTGCCTGTATCAATTCAGCAAAAGTCTGTTGCAGGGTATGCCAGACGCCTAGATAGGGGCGTTGAACCGCCGGCTGCACCAGATAAGGAATACGGTTCTGGGTGCCTGCTGCTGAGTAAAGAGCCACCAGGCCTATCAGTACCGCCAGGGTGATACCAAACGGCAGATAAGCATCCACATTAAACTGCCCGTGCGGAAATTCTGCGCTGTCGGCAAAAAACAGGGTAAAACCGATAGCGTATGTGACGAGATGGCCGATGTAACTGAAGAAGAAGCGATAGGCAACAATGGTTGTACGCTCATCGAAGTCCGACGACAGCTCTGCCCCAAGCGCCACATGCGGCACGTAAAACAAGGTGATCGACGCGCGGGTCAGCATGGCAAAAATTGTCAGCCACAGGAACAGGCCAAACTCGGGCAAATCCGGTGGGCTGAACAGAGCAATGAGGCTCAGACCCAACGGCAGCACAGCGGCATAAAGAAAAGGATGCCGGCGCCCGTATTTGCTTTTCCAGTTATCCGACACTGATCCAATCAGGGGATCTGTCACGGCATCCAGAACCAGCGCCAGGAATACCGCTAAACCGGTATAGCTTGTCGATAACCCCAACACCTGGGCGTAATAGAAAAAGATAAAAACGTTAAAGGCACCATTCTTAATGCCTTCGGTAGCTTGACCTAAACCGTAGCTTATTTTGGTCGAAAATTTCAGCGGAGGAATAACACTCATGACCGCAGTTTATAACGCATCACGGCCCGGGTAACATGCTTAATCACGCTTAATTGATGAAAAATTGGAGCACGTTGTGACTGAGCTAGCAGGCCTCGATGCAGCCCCGGTGATCTGTCCGGAGCAAACCGTTATAGAAGACTGGATCGATTACAACGGCCATCTGAATATGGCTTTCTACAACGTCATTTTTGATCGCGGCGTTGATCACGTCTATGACCTTCTAGGAATCGGCGCGGAATACGCCCAGAGCGGTCAGGGTTCCTGCTTTACCATGGAAGTTCACCTGCACTACCTCAGCGAACTGTCGTTGGGTGATAACGTATGTGTGCACTTTCAACTACTGGACTACGACAGCAAACGGCTGCACTTTTTCGAACAGCTCTATCATCAGGGTGAGGGTTATCTGGCTGCAACGTCAGAGCAGATAGGTATGCACGTAGACATGCAGACACGACGCTCAGCGCCCTTTCCGGAGTCTGTTATTGATCGGTTGGAAAGACTGAAGCAGGCTCACAGCCCATTGGCCGTGCCCCCACAGGTGGGGCACGTTATCCAGATACCGAGGCGGTCTGAAACTTAGAGGCTAGTAGCCTTCCAGTTCGCCGTACCGGTTACGGTGATAGTTCACGTCGCCGAAAGTCTGTTCGGTGACCGCCGCGCGCTTGATGAAAAAGCCGATATCGAATTCGTCGGTCATACCGATACCGCCATGCATCTGAATGCCTTCGCGGGATACCAGATTGTAAGTCTCACCTACTTTAGCCTTGGTGAGGCTGGCAAGCTTCGCGATCTCCTGAGCGTCACGACCTTCATCCAGAGCGGTTAATGCTTCCAGCACACAGGATTTAGACAGCTCAATTTCACAGAACATGTTGGCAGCTCTGTGTTTCAGCGCCTGGAAGGAACCAATCGCCACGCCGAACTGTTTGCGCTCTTTGAGGTATTCAACAGTACGCTCGAAACATTCCTGCAGGGAGCCAAGCATTTCCGCAGACAATCCGATCCGCGCGATATCCAACGCGGGGTCGAGAACATCAGCACCTTTACCGAGTTCACCGATAAGGGCATCTGCACCCACTTTCACATCGCTGAACTCGATATTCGCAGCATTTCGTGAATCAGCCATCTTTGTACGGGTAACGGCTACGCCATCTGCGTCTGCGTCCACCAGGAACAGAGAAATGCCGTCTCTTGCGCCGGCATCACCACTGGAACGTGCGACAACGATGAGCTTGTTAGCAACATGACCATCCAGCACAAATGTCTTGTTGCCGCTGATCGTATAGCCATCGCCAGCACTCTTTGCAGTGGTGGCAATCTGATAAGGGGCGTGTCTATGACCTTCTTCCAAGGCCAGCGCCAGCAGCAGTTCGCCAGCAGCTACCTGAGGTAATAATTCGGCTTTCTGTGCCTCTGAGCCACCCAGATTAACAACCGTGCCACCCACCCATACAGAAGCGTACAGTGGGCTTGCCGTTAATGTTCGGCCGGTTTCTTCAGTCACCACGCCGAGGCCTTTATAACCAAACGCCAATCCGCCGTGATCTTCACCCCAGGGAATAGCTGCCCATCCCAGTTCCACCATGGAATTCCAGGTGCCCGTATCGAAGCCCTCCTGGACGTCTGCATCACGCAGACTGCGCAATTGCGCTATGGGTGCATTATTAGTGCAAAAGTCTTTTGCACTGTCTTTGAGCATGTTCTGCTCTTCGTTCAGGATCATTGGCATATTGGCTCCCCCAATCGTGCTAAAACCGCAGAATATCGCGGGTCGGAAAACCGCTAATAAAAGCATAAGAGACGGCTCTGTGTCGAGGCCTCAGCGCTTTTAAAACGCGATCCCAGGGACTTTTCACAATCGTTGAGTTCTCGTCCTTACCTTTTACTTACATTCCATACATGGCCAATGCAGCAGGTTGTGATCTGCATCTCTATTATAAAACTGTACTTACGAGTTTGGCTTGTTGTGAAAACTACTCCGTTACTGGTTATTTTCCTTTGCACCATTCTCAGCGCCCGCGTAAGCGCTGAGGGAGCCGAGTCCATGCATGCAAGTACCATTTCCATGAGTGCGGTCAATCAGAGCGTCACTCAGGAGTCCACGATTGGAGGGTCTGCAGCAGAATCAAGTGGTCCTGCTGCAGGCGCCTTCGATTACAGCTACTTCCTTGTGTTAGGCTTGGGTATCGCCGGTTTATTCTGGATTCGCCGACAGAGCCAGTCCCTCTAGCAGCCTCGCCTCGGCATGCCAGATCCTCAAATCGCGGATCTCGAACTCGCGCTTCAATCCACGCTCCCGATGGCACACCTCGAAGTATGCCCTCTACCAGGCCTGCCGCAGCTTCAACTTGCTCTGATTAATTCTGATTTCCCCACCGGCCCCCTGCCACCCAAGGTGATGCATGATGTGATTGCCACCCCGGCGTACTGGGCTTTCTGCTGGGGCAGCGGACTGGCAACGGCGCAGTGGCTTGCGCAACAGCCACAGATTGTGAAAGACAGAAATGTCGTCGACCTGGGTTGCGGATCCGGCGTCGTTGCGGTTATGGCCAAGTTGATGGGCGCAAGCAGCGTCTGGGCTTGTGATACTGACCCGAACGCCCTGCTTGCCACCCAGGTAAACGCACAACTCAATGATGTCGAAGTCATTCTTTCCGACCATCTTAATCAGGTGCCCAACAACCTGGATCTGCTGTTTATGGCAGACGTTCTGTACGACCGAAGCAACTTTGCACTGCTGTCTGCGGCAAAAAATAAAGCCGCCCGAATGCTGATCGCCGATTCACGCGTCGATGATGTCAACGACCCGGATTTTGCTGTTGTGCATCACATGCAGGCGCTGACCTTCCCTAACCTGGGTGAGTTCGACGAGTTCAAAAATGTCTGCTTTTTTGAGTATAAAACCAGTTAACGCGTATCCGCACGGCCGTAAACGGCTACCATGGAACGACGGGCTTTAGCGCTTGCAATGACCCGAGCCGTGGAAACCTCCGGATCACGCATCCAGGCAAGCGCGTCCTGCGCTGACGGAAAATCCACCACCAGCAGCCGATCCCAATCCTGCTCCGGATGATAAATATGAGCGGCTTTGTCCCAAACAACCTGCCCGGTTGTCCCGGCCAGGGTTGCAAGCACAGGTGCCAGATTGTCGACAGATACATGATCGCTGCTGCGTACTAACCAGATGATTAAACCAGCTCGCCAACGAACCGGTTGGGCAGAAAAATGCCCCAGACTGACGTTGCTCACCGACCCATTGGTGGCGATGAGTCGATAAGGTGAAGAAGTCATCACCTGCGCTATGTCCTGCGCCCGAGACAGATGGAAGTTGTTGAGGTGGCTCCACTCATTCGCACGGGTACCCTCTAACAGCTGAACCAGTGTGTACGAGCCCACAGCGACCCCGCCTTCGCTGGCAATCAACCCGGTTAACGGTTCCTGGTAATGACTGATCAGATAATCGTCACCCCGCTCGTCTGTGGTTTTGGCGAAGTCCAGCAGCAGATAGGGTTGATCGCGTTGATCATCCAATAGGGCAATATGCACCAGCTGGGGGCCAATCCACCATGCGGCAATAGACAACACCGCTGCAGCACCAATCAGTGCCGCTATCATTAAACCTAAACTTTTCACTTTCTCAGCTCTACGGCCTCACTCTGACAACAACCCAGGGTTGCTTAAGACCCTGCAAAAAGCCGCAATCATACGCTCTTTTTAAGCAAACTTTGTCCGTCGCCTGTAGATCAGAAACACCTGAGCCGTTAGGCTAAAGCGGCTTAAAACGACTTTGGGAGAGGGTTATGGCGACTGTGCAATACGAAGAAATTATTTATGAGGTGAATGACCCGGTAGCGGTGATCACCATGAATCGTCCACAGGCACTTAACGCATTCACGAACCGCATGCTGGCGGAAATCAAACACGCACTGGCAACCGCTGAAGCGGATGAGGCGGTTGTTGGCATCAGTCTCACCGGCGCCGGACGGGGCTTCTGTCCTGGAATGGATATGAACGCACTGGATAACTTAAGTACCGGCGACGGCGGTGAGCAGGATTTGTCACACCTGAAATCAGATCCGGGTGATGCCTCCTTAGGAGACAACTTCAAAATCACCTTCAGCTACCTGCAGGCCATACGCAAACCCGTCATCGCCGCCATCAATGGCGCGTGTGCCGGCCTGGGCATGGCCATCGCCAGCCTGGTTGATCTGCGTATCGTTGAGCGACAGGCAAAATTCAGTACTGCATTTTCTCAGCGGGGTCTGATTGCTGAACACGGCATGAGTTGGACGCTGCCGAGGCTGGTGGGCTCGGGCAACGCCCTCGACCTGCTCTGGAGTGCACGCAAATTTGATGGCGAAGAAGCGCATCGATTGGGATTTGCTGAGCGCCTGGTTGATACCGGTGCTTGCGTGGATACCGCACGGGAATATATCGCAAACCTTGCGGCTAACTGTTCCCCGACCTCGCTACAGGTGATCAAAGCGCAGATTCATCGGCACATGAATATGCCGCTGGGTGAAGCCATGTCTGAAACAAATACGTGGATGGCACAAAGTCTGGTGCGCGAGGATTTCCGCGAAGGTGTCCGCTCATTTATCGAGAAGCGCCCGCCCGAGTTTAAACGTGTCACTACCTGAGCCGGATCGGGTTTACACCCTCACGGGCCATCACCTTGACCTATCCGTGCTGGAACTCGGACCACCGGACGCGCCTTGTGTTGTGATGCTGCACGGTTTACGTGACAGCGCCCGTTCGCTGCTGCCGGTGGCGCAGATTATCAGTCAAAGCGGCACCGGTTTGCGCGTCCTGTTACCCGACTTACGTGGTCATGGACAAAGTGGTGTGGCCCAGGCCTATGCCATGCCGAACTACCTGTTGGATTTACTTGCGGTTGTCGAGCACTGCAACGGACCGTCAACCGAAACGCCTGTTGGGCTACTCGGGCACAGCCTCGGCGGGCAGATAGCTGCGCGATTCAGCGCCCTGTTTCCGGAGAAAGTGGCGGCGCTCATTATGGTAGAGGGTATGGGCCCACCCAGACGACCCAATGAAGGGGATCCGATCC
>CBDUMB010000071.1:0-10298 GCA_965368205.1 uncultured Pseudomonadaceae bacterium
GCGGGTTTGGCAACGCGAATCAAGCGCTGGCCGATAGCAGCATCAACTGCGGTAGAAGCGGGCTTCTCGCTCGAGATTGCCCGCAGAGATCTGCTCATTCAGTGTCCACCAATCGTAGATGATGCCGATAAAGAAGAACCCCAGCGTCAGCAGATAGAGAATACCGGTGCCGATCTTGCCCTGATAAAACCGATGCAGGCCAAAAATCCCCAGAAAGGTCAGCAGCACCCAGGCAATGGTGTAGCTGAGTTCGCCAGCGGCGTAACGCCGATCGGCTGACCGTTCCAGGGACGGCATCAGAAACAGGTCAATGAGCCAGCCAATACCCAGCAGACCCAGGGTAAACAGATAAATGGTACCGCTGATGGGCCGCCCAAAATAAAACCTGTGCGCGCCCAGGAAACCAAAAATCCATAAAACGTAGCCGACAAAAAGGCTGTGTGTATCGTTGTGTCTATCCATACTCACATTGTCGCACTTACGCACAGAAAAGTTTGCCTGCTGCACCTGAACACGCTCTAAAACACGCGAAAGTAATCCGCCGGCTGCTGAAAATTGGCGGTCAGTGAAGCACCTGAATCGGCCAGATGCATCGACGGTGCAAATGCTGACAGGCTCGACGGCGCATACATCTGCGGCTGACAAAGATGACATCCGCCACTGACCTGTTGCAGTTGATGATTATTCAACGGACCAAAAGTTGGCGTTTGGTCTGATTTGCGATTCTCCATAACAGCACTCCGAAAAAATAAGAGGCGTAAATCCTAGCCCACCCGCCAATGCAACCCGGTAGGTTAACACCCCGACCTGCTGCGCAATGATGACCTCACGACATGACGCTTTTTTCATTTTAGAATGAGGCACCTTCTTATGAGCTATGAGCATGTCCCAGGCATTTTCCTTTCCCGAACCGCAAATGATCGAGACTAACGGCGTGGAACTGGAAGTTTTCAGCGCAGGTTCGGGCAGACCTATCGTCTTATGCCACGGCTGGCCTGAGCATGCTTTCTCCTGGCGCCATCAGATCCAGCCCCTGGTCGATGCCGGCTACCATGTCATTGCCCCTAACCAGCGCGGTTATGGTCATTCCAGCCGCCCTGAAGACGTCACCGACTATGACATCACGCATCTGACCGGCGACCTGATGGGACTGCTGGATCACTTCGGGTATGAAGACGCCCTATTTGTCGGGCATGACTGGGGCGCCATTATTGTCTGGAACCTGGCAATGATGCACAGCAAACGAGTGACCGGTGTAGTTAACATGAGTGTGCCATTCATGGAACGCGGTCCAACCGAATGGGTCGGCTTCTGGGAGCAGCATCTGGGCGGCGACTTCTATATCGTTCACTTCAATCGCCAGCCTGGCGTGGCAGACGCTGCATTTGCCGAACATCGAGAACAGTTTTTACACAATCTGTATCGCACCAACCAATGGCTCTCGCCACCAGCAGATCTGCCACCGGGCATGAACATGATCCGTATTGCAGAGGCCGAAAAAATGCCAGGTGACGACCTGATGAGCGAAGCTGAGTTACAGGTATTCAGCAATGCTTTTGCACATTCAGGCTTTACCGGGGGCATTAACTGGTACCGCAATTTTTCCCGCAACTGGGAGATTATCGGTGAGTATGAGCAACACATTCATCAGCCAACGCTGATGATCTACGGCGACCACGATATGGTGCCCAGCTCACCTTCGCTAGGCGATTTTGTCAGCAATCTGGAAGTTGTGAATCTGCCCTGTGGGCACTGGATTCAACAGGAACAGCCGGCTGCAACCAACGCCGCCATGCTGGATTGGCTGACGCGCCACTACCCCACCAGTGTATAGCGGACTGCGCCCACGAGCGCAGCGGCGATCAGCGTAACCACCGCAAACATGCTGCCAATCATGCCGGCACCGCGACGGGCGGGATCGGCAATATAGCTGCGGAAGTAGTGCGCGCGAGCAGCCACAAAGACGATACCCATGCCCACTGCAAGCCACTGGTTGGCAAAGTAACCGGCGGCATAAATCGCCGGTACAAACACTACCAACTGTTCCAGCGTGTTCTGATGGGCACGGTGAAATCGTTCAAATTTCTCATCACCGGTGACTGCCGGCGCGGCAACGCCATGACGCACACGCGCCCGTCCGACGGCGACGCCAAAATATAAGTATTCGGCCAGCGCAAACATGACCACTATGGTGACATAAGCCATACGTACCTCCCCTAGGCAACGGGAATCATAAAAGCAGCCGATGCTTCAGCGTAGACGCGGCCATCGCTTGCATCTATGACCCGCCCTTCCATTTGTGCCAGACGACTCTTACGTTTCAGACAACGGCCTTCAAGCAGAACCGGGGTACCGATGGGCAGTTGGTTTCGATAGCGGATCTCCGCACGCGCAGTGAAACACTGTTGCCCCTGCAACCAGAGCCAGTTCGCCATAACATCATCAAGCAGGCTGAACACAATGCCCCCGTGAGTCACTTTGTCGTAGCCCATGTGTTCAGGTCCCGCGGTGAACGACCCACGACACACGTCTTCATCAAGTGTGAACGTGACGCCAAGCCCGTTGGGATTGCCTGGACCGCAGACAAAACATTGATTCCCCTGAGATTGCAGCAGGGATTCACGACCGCGGCTTGCATCCGCTGATTGTGCACCGTCTTCCATCATTCACCTGATTGTTCTTGGTTTGGGGTATCATGCATGTTTTTGGTCCGACAAGCATCCGTGGTTGATCTAACACATATCCGCCAGAGCCTTTCTCAGCACACGCCTGAATTGGTCAGGCCCGCTGCGCAAACCCGCCAGGCGGCCGTTGCAATTGTCATGCGTGAAACCGAACAGGGTCCCCAGATGTTGTTCATCAAACGTGCCATCAAAGAGGGTGATCCATGGTCTGGACACATGGCTTTTCCTGGCGGCCACCTGGAACCGGTGGATGCCTCTCTACAGCATGCGGCGATGCGCGAAACCTGGGAAGAGACAGGCCTGCAACTTCCCGGAGACAGCCACCTCGGCGCCCTGGACCATCAACGCGCCCAGCCCAAAGGTCGGACCCTGGACATGCTGATTGCACCCCACGTCTTCGAGATTTCCGGTGAACCGGAATTCACGCCAAACTACGAAGTGGCAGAGGTTGTCTGGGCACCGCTACATCCGATGTTACGCAATGATCTGCATGACACAGAAACAAAACCCATGGCCGGCACACCCACGGTCTTTAACGGCTATCGCCTCGAGCAGGGCCACTTTGTCTGGGGTTTAACCTACCGCATTCTGAAGACATTTTTCTGGACCCTGGACCCCACCTGGCAGCCCATCGACCGGGATTAGGCTAGGGTTGCAGACCATGATAGCTGGCAATTGCCAGACCGGTTGCAACACTTGTAAAGGGATCATGGTCCACCACCTTGTCACCAAAGCGTCTTTCGAGCAGCGACCTGACGGCGGGAATCAGGCTCGAACCGCCCGTGCGCAGCACTATGTCTATCTCTTCAGGCGCCAGCTGTGCCTGCTGCAGAGTGACCTCTACCGCTTCGCTGATCTGTTGCAGTGGCTGAGCAATCAGCGCTTCAAATTCCGCCCGTGTCAGCGTGACATCCACGTCTATTTCCGGGATATCCAATCGCGCTGAAGGCTGCGACGACAACGCCGCCTTAAAAGCCTTGATACGCGCAAACAGCATGTAGCTGAGGTTATGTTTGATCACCTCACGCAAGCGCTCGAACTTTCGCTGCCCGGGGCCACCCTGCTCGATACACTCCATCACCGGCGTGGTGTACTTATTCTGATTCAGCGTATACGTCACCGCCCAGTTCAACAGCAGATCTGCAAAGTCTTCAAATGGGAAACGGGTTTCGATCACTTCACGGTCAAACCCCGGACGCCGCCACAATTCGCCCTCACCCAGAAGCGGAAACAACAACTTACGAAACAACAATTGGTCAATGTGATCGCCACCAAGACCAACTCCATAGGTGGTGACCACCTCAAAAGTATCACCATGTTTTTTCAGCACACACAGATCCAGCGTGCCACCACCAAAGTCAACCGTCAGGAGCACGTCCCCGGAAACCCCGGGATTGTTGTGCAGGTAGCTGGCAGCCGCGGCAATTGGTTCAGGGTAAAAATGCTGCTCTGCCACCCCGGCATACTTGTACGCCTCGCCCAGACGCGACAATGCCAGCTGATTTCTGTGCGGGTCTCTGCCTTCAAAATTAACCGGGTGACCCAGATGCGCCGCAGAAACTGTACCTACCTCCGCCTCCAGCGCCTTGCGCATGCGCAGGAGCAACGGCGTGATCAACGCAACCAGCCGAAAAGGATGATCGAACACCAGCAAACGCCGCACGCGGGCATCACCCAACAATCTTTTTGTACCCCTGAACAGACGCCCCTGCAGACCACTGTCGGTGACCGGCGCTCCGTATATTTTCTCGGTAGACGTATCTACTTCGTTGTTCTCTGCACCATCACCGTGTTCAACAAACTGACTGACTTCCGCAATAACCTCTGGAATCAGTTCAACGGTTCTGCCCGTATTGTCCGCAATATATTGCTCAATCGCCGCTTGACCGGTTTTGGTCTGCAGGTTGCGATCGATGTACGTTGCCGACGGCATGATCGCGACATCATTGTCGAGCTGTACACTCTGCAGCGCCGCTGTTTCCAGCAAGTCTTTTTCCAGGGGAATTAAGGTCACGGTTTTGCCATCAAACACCGCCGCTGCAGAGTTTGTGGTTCCAAAATCGATGCCTACGCCTAACTTTTTCACTAAACGCCCCTAAATTCTGAATCGCTGCAGATAATCAGGCAGTTCAATCCCTGCTTTGAGGTCTGCAGCGGGTTGCGCTGTACCCACCTGTAAACTCACTGGAATAACACCCGCCCAGACATCGCTGGCTTTATCCTGCTCATCATCACCCGGGTCGCCATCGCGCACCTTGGCAGCCATTTCAGCCAGACTGACCCGCACCACAGCGGTGGCCGCCAGTTCCTGGGCGGTGGGTTCCCGCACAGCCTGTTCATGACCAGGGACAAGTACCGCAACAAACTGATCCAGCGCCTCCCGGTGTCGGCTACCAGTTACTGCTTCGCCCTGGCCGAAAATGGACACTGAACGATAGTTCATCGAGCAATTGAAACCACTGCGCGCAATCACATAACCGTCGACCAGCATCACGCTGATACATACGTCGCCGCCTGCGGCCATATGTTTCAGCAAGGCACTTTGACGATTGCCATGCAGGTAAAGATAGTTGTCATCACAAAAATACAGGGTTGGAATGAGGCGCGGCTCGCCATCCTCAACAAACGCCACGTGACATATCTGTTGGGCCGCTAGAATGTCTTTGATTACATTCAGGTCGTATTGCGCACGTTTCGCATTGCGCTTTATGGTGGCCCGCGTTGAAGGCGGCTGCATAACAATTCACCCGGTTATTTTCCGCCGGGCAGTGTATACGCATGTCTACCCAAAAACACTTTGAAGCAGGTTAAACTAGTGCCTCAAACAGAGCAGACGTGTGTCCGAACCAACCGATCTAAACAAATTTAAGAAACTGCGCCGTCAACAACGGGGCAGAAACACCACCTTGTGTAAAAGCGGATTCCACAAGTGGGTGTTTTCGGAGAAAAAGCAGTTCGACGTCAAGCAGGGCAAGCTCATCAGCGTAGAACGCTGTGAGCGTTGCCAGCTCACACGGACAAAAATCAGCTAGCTGTCTGCATCAAGGGTGACCAGCGTGGGCAGGTCGCACCCCACCCCGGTACCATTTAAACCACAGTAACCGTTGGGCACTTTTGCCAGGTACTGCTGGTGATAATGCTCTGCATAATAAAAAGCCGGCGCTGCTTTGATTTCTGTCGTGATTTCGCCATAACCTGCCGCCGTCAGAGCCGCCTGATAGGTCGCCCTGGATGTTTCGACAGCCTCAGCCTGGGCGTCTGTGTAGGTATAAATAACTGATCGGTATTGCGTACCCAGATCATTGCCCTGGCGCATGCCCTGGGTTGGATCATGGCTCTCCCAGAACAGCTTCAACAGCGCGGCCAGAGTTGTTTCCGCCGGATCGAATACCACCAGTACTGTTTCACTGTGCCCGGTAGCGCCGCTGCAGACTTCTTCATAAGTCGGGTTTGGCGTGTAGCCGCCGGAATATCCTGCAGCAGTCACATAAACACCGGGGGCCTGCCAGAAACGACGCTCTGCGCCCCAGAAACATCCCATTCCAAACTGAATCTGCTGCATGCCATCCGGGAATGGAGGTTGCAGCGAGCGACCCGATACAAAATGCTGCTCAGGCACAGGCATAACCGCGTCGCGCCCTGGCAACGCCTGCTGTTCTGATGGCATTAAAAGTTTTGCACCTAAGCCCATGGTAAGCTCCTGATTTCGTTAAAACCTGTATTATCCGAGCCGCAAGTTTAGCGCGTCGCCCGGCCAGTACAAACGAATCCGACTTTTTGTTGTCCAACATTACGCGCTGTCCGACACAATTATCGACCTTCAACGTTCACACCCTGCAACGCGGATGCTATAACACCCTCATGCGAACACTGATTTTACTGGCTGCTTTCTTCATCAGTCTGGGTTGCCAGAGTGCAACTCCAACATCTGACTCCATTAACAACACAGCCCAGGCGAGCCCGCGCCCTGGGGACTTTAACCTGACCGAGGCACAGCAGGCCTTTGTTGAAGGCGCTGATTTTTCTGATCGCCTGCAGCGTTTGATGGAGCTTGAGAAGCAGGCACTGGCTTTAGCTGCTGATGAGCCGCTCAAACTTGGCAGCCTCGGTTCAGCGATCCTGGATATTTATGCTGGCAGTCTGACCGGTCACTACGCAATGAGCCGGTTCTACGATCACGTCGACTCTGAAGATGCAAAAGCAGTTCACGATCAGGCCCTGGCGGAACTGATCGAGACCCTGAAGAGCGACGCTGACGGCACGCGCAGCAAACCTTACAAGGCGCTGACGTTGTTTGACGGCCACACCCTGGCACGACTCAACAATCGTTCTGCTGTTGGGGCGATTTACCAGAGCAATGCCATTATGGCTTTTGGCTACCAGATGGTCAGCCGCCCGGAAAACGGACCGCTGCAGCGCGAGTTTTTCGACATCAGCCCACTGTTGAAGGGCTTGCACAGTGGCGATGAGACACATACTGATACGCCGCCCAATCACCCCCAATCGGCGGGTGATAATCCGTGGATCCTGATCCGCCTGCTGGCTGCACAGATGGACAGTGCTGCACAAACTGCGATTGGTCGATATCTGGCCTCAGTGCAGAAATTCGAAGACGCCGCGGGCTGGTTAGAGGTTGCCGCCCGTGCAGAAAATGTTGTGGCAAACGTTCTGCTCGCCACTATTTACTGGAGTCAGGCAGAAGACAGCGAAGACCCAGGCATTAAGAAGGAGCTGCGCGAGCGTTCACTGGAAAATTACCTGCACGCAATAGCCCTGGGTTCAGCCGATTCCATGTATACCCTTGCCAATCTGTACATCAACGACGTGTACGGTGAAGAAAACCGCGCAGCGGCTTTGCCCCTGCTGCGTCGTGCCGCCGATCTGCAACATCCCGAATCACTCCTGTATCTGGGCCACCTGTACAGTGTCGGTCGCGAAGTCGAGCAGGACCTTATCCGGGCCGATCAGTATTTTGCGCAAGCAGCTGCACTGAACGACGCCCAGGCAATACTCAGCTACGGGCGGTTCTTAACCAGTGCCAGCGAAGAGCCGCAGACTTTCAGCGCTGCTGCAGACATACATGGTTGGCTGGAGAATCTGGCTGAGGACAACAATGCAGAGGCTATGGTGTTACTGGGCAATCTGCACGCACGTGGCCTGGGGCAGAAAGCGTCCAACCGTCGCGCGGTGAGCTGGTACAAAAAGGCGGTTAAAGCCAACCCGGAAGATGGCGATATTGTTAACGAAGTTGCCTGGACTCTGGCGGTATCAGATATTCAAGGTCTGCAGCGCAGCGCTTTCGCCAAAAAGATCATGGACAATCTCATGACCAAAAATGCTGATGCCGCACAGCGTCCGGAATATATCGACACGTGGGCTGCAGCACATGCGGCCAACGGAGACTTCGATGAGGCCATCCGGCTGCAGAATGTCGCCATCGAAACAGCAACAAGCCAACAAAGAGACGACGTCATCGGTATACTCAAAACCCATCTTGAGAAATTTGAAGCCGGTGCAACCATCATCGAAAAAGCACCCTGAACACGATGAACTGATCCATCTGCTTGCACACCAGAAACCCTTTCTGGACGTGCGGGCACCTGCTGAGTTTGCCAAGGGTCACCTGCCCAACAGCATAAATCTACCTATTCTCAATGATGAAGAGCGCCACCAGGTGGGCCTGACATTCAAACGGGAGGGTCAGGCTGCAGCCACAAAACTTGGTCACAAGCTGGTCAGCGGCGCGGTCAAAGCGGCTCGTATTGCACAATGGCAAACTTACATAGACGAACAACCTGAAGCCTCTGTCATGTGCTGGCGCGGCGGCCAACGATCGCAAATTGCACAGAATTGGCTGGCCAGCAGCGGCTATAACATCCAGCGCATATCCGGTGGTTACAAAGCCTGTCGGCAGGCCTGCATAGATATCCTGGAAGACGCTGCACAGGCACAGAAACCGTGGTTTGTGCTTGCCGGGCGCACCGGCGTGCAGAAAACCGTGCTGCTGAACACCCTGCCCAACAGTATCGATCTGGAGGGTCTGGCCAACCATCGAGGCTCAGCTTTTGGCGCCCAAACCAGCCCGCAACCGAGCCTGCCAAGCTTTGAAAACAACCTGGCGGTACATTACCTCAGACATCAGCAGGCTACCCTGGTACTGGAAGACGAGAGCCGCATGATCGGCAGAATCGCCGTACCGGAAAGCTGGCACCTGCGGATGAAGAAATCACCTCTGGTCCTGCTCGAAGCCACCCTTGAACAACGCGTTGAACACATCGTTGCGGAGTATGTCGACACGCGCCTGTCACAGGGTGATGCTGCCACCGAACTGGAGGCACATTACCGTGGCGCGCTCAAGCGCATTGCCCGCCGACTGGGCGGTGTTCTATATCAGCAGATTGATGACATGATCCGCCTGGCTTTTGAAAACCAGGCTGATCACCGACAGTGGGTACACACCCTGTTGAGAGACTACTATGACCCCATGTACGACTATCAACTTAAAGGCAAAGCCAGCCGGGTGATCTATACGGGAACGTTCCCGCAGGTACAGGCTTTCTTAACTGAGAAGAACTGTTAAAAATACTGCAACGACTTAGTGATCATGCCCGTGAGGCAGATTCGCCAGATGTGTTTCTCGATGGGCCAGGTCTTCTGCGGAAACCAGATTTTTATCCACCATCAGCTGCTGTAACGCGGCCTGGAAATGGTCGTAATATTGATATTCGTCAACGTCCTGAGCACTGCGGTCCCAGCGACCGATGACTTCGATCAGCTGATTCTGAAATTCATCCCAGCTGAACAGACCAGCTTCGTGCAGCGCCACCGCCATTCCGAATACACGGCCATGCCAGGGCGCTTCAAACAGCACTTCACCGTTGGCCATCGGCGGCTGCAGGCTTTCGCTCAACACATTCTCCAACGAGGGTGCTGGGGTGTTCGGCCTGCCATCACTCATGCTGGCGCTCTCCCAGCACCGACACACCAATCATGCTGTCCCTTGAAACTGACTGAGCGAGGCTTTCTACATCACGCCCCTGCCAGTTCGCAGGCATCTCTGGCAACACCATGTAGCGGATTTCCGCGGACGAATCCCAGACGCGAATCTTTTTCTCAGCCGGGATATCTGTGCCAAATTCTGCAAGGACCGCTCTGGGTTCGCGCACCACCCGGGATCGGTAAGCCGGGTCTTTGTACCACTTTGGCGGCAGCCCAAGCACCGCCCAGGGGTAACAGGAACACAATGTACAGACAACCACATTGTGAATCTGCGGCGTATTTTCAACCACAACAAGCTTATCCACCTGACCGCCGCTGAACTCGAATTCATTCACAACAGCAGTTGCATCCGTCAGCAAACGCTTCTTGAAGGCCTCATCTGACCAGGCGTGTGCAACCAGTTGGGCGCCGTTCATAGGTCCAACGCGTTCGTTGTAACGCACGATGACATCGTCGATAAGATCCGCATCGAGCAGGCCTTTTTCAATCAACAGACTTTCCAGCGCCTGGGCACGGATAGCCGCAGTGGTCTGACTCATGTGCTTACGCCTCCTCGACTAAGTGCAGATAAGGTTCAAACAGATCCAGGCACACTTCCAGGTTGTCTGCACTGTC
>CBDUMB010000072.1:0-10269 GCA_965368205.1 uncultured Pseudomonadaceae bacterium
ACGCATCACCGACGGGCGCAGAGCTTCTGCCCCCGGTGACATCCTGCTGGACATGAATTGCTGATAAGCACTGAGCGCAGCGTCAAACTCACCCAGGCGTTCCAGACTGTATGCTCTGTTCAGATAGACCTGCGCGGCTTGCGCATCTATCTGTTCCGCAATGCCAATGTATTGCAGCGCCGCAGCGTGGTTATCCAGTTCCTGCTCTAAAACCGCAAGCTGCACCCAGATCTCTACAACCTGGCCTTCTTTGGAGACAGCAACATCCAACATACGGCGTGCTGATTCAATTTCACCCAGGGCAAGATAAGCGGTGCCAGCCCAGAACCACGGTTGCCAATCCGAATGATTCTTGGCGGCCACGGACGCCACCAGAGTATCCAGCGTCAGCAGGGCAGCGGCAGGATCGTTATCCAGCACCTGCAGACGTGCAAGCGTGATGCGCGCTTCACGATGTGTGGGCTGATCTTCAAGAAACCCGGCAACCAACGTTTGTCCATCAGCGACCGACATCTGCGCGAGCTGCGCACGGATGTTTTGAAAGGCCTGGGGGTGAAGGTTTTGTTCCACCTTGCCGGGTATTTCCGCAACCGCTTGTTCATCAGCCCTTGGTTCAGAAGACCGGGACGAAACGGGCGCTTCTGATTGTTCCGTTTTGACCGTTTCAGACGGAGCACCCGTGGAGGTGACACCTTCAAGTAAGGTTGCTAACGCATCATTCGCCTGTTCCGCTTGTGTTTTTTTGGTCTCTAACTCAGCCACAGACGCAGCGCTCAGTTCACTGGCGCCAAGTGCTCCAGAGTCTTCTACTTCAGCATGAGCTGAACCCAAACAGGCCAGAACAAGCACACTGCAGATAACTCGCATCTTATCGCTCTCCTGCTACTAAATTAGGCGTCAGAATCATGATCAGCTCTTTGCGGCTGGACGCTTTGTATTCACCGCCTAACAACTTACTGAACGGCCCAAGACGGGTCAGACCAGGCACACCGCGCTTGGTATTCGAATCTGCACTTTGAATCAATCCACCCAGAACAACCGTATCGCCACTACGCGCGCGGACTAAAGAGGACACCTGTGCCACATCAAGGTTCGGTGCAGAACTCTGGATAACACCGTTTACATCTTCAACCACGCTGACACTGGACACCCGGGTCACTACTGGAGAGATATCCATCATAATCCAGCCCGTGTCTCCTATTTGCGGTGTAATCGATAACACCACGCCTTCCGTGACCACCTGGGGGATATCGGTTGCCGTGGTAATCGAACCTGCCGAAGTAGAATCTGTTGATTGTTCACGCCGGAAAAACGTTCGGTCGGTACCCACTTTGATCAGCGAGGTCTGGTTATTCATTGTTCGCACATGAGGCTGGCTTACAATTTCGACATCACCCTGCTCTTCTAAAGCTTCTACCACGGCTTGTATGCGGGTATTGCCATCGTTTTTCAGATTGAACGCAGACAGATTCAATACCGATGACAGTGGAGCGATACCGCCAGCTGGCGAAGTTACAATACCGGACGTGGAGAAATCCACATTCGTCCCTGAATCAAGCACGCGCGATACCCTGGACCAGTTCACACCCAGCGCAGAACTGTCTTCCAGCACCACCTCAAGAATTTTGACTTCGATATCGACCTGGCGATGAATCGAGCGATTCACATGCTCTATGTAGTTAGCCACTGATTCCACGTGGGCGTGTTGATCAGTCACCTGCAGCGTTCCGGATAAACTGTTCATCACAATGCTGCCGGATTCGCTCAACAGCTGTTCCAATTGCGCCTGCAGTTCTCCCCAGAATTCAATTTCATCCGTCTGTGCAATGACGATAGAACCCGCTTCATCATCAGATCCTCCGCCTGAAGAACTACCTCCTTCCGACGAACTGGAAGATACTTTGGCTGAGCTGGACCCATTGCCTGAGCGCACCAGACGCAGGTAATCAAGCTGTATTCGGCGGGTTTCCTGAGATCTGGCGCGAATGACGCCGTCGTTGATTTCCCAGTAATAATCCAGACTATCCAACATCAGGGACAACGCCCTCTCCAGAGGTAAATCTCTGAATTCCACATCCAGAATACCGGTCACATCTTCATCAGCAATAATGTTGAGCCCGTAAGCCCGCCCGAACTGACGCAGGCCCTGCTTTACCGGCATGTTATTGATAACAAAACTGTAAAGTGGTTCTTCACCTCCATCAGTTACTGCGTTTTTAGGCTGAGGAAACGACAGTCGTTCTTTGGTTGATAACTCAATTGGCGCAAGGGCGGGTGAAGGCCAACTGTCTTGCGTATGATATCGAGGAAACGGGCGTTCTGGCTCCGCGGTTAAGGTGGACAACTGGGTACACCCAGACACTAACAGGCAGGGGATAACAATCAGTGCCCGCAGCGTCTTAATGGCGCTTCCTGCGCCAGCAATAGTGGCCGTCCGATGGCCTATATTTAAATTCATACATCCGGCTCCAACCGATAAAACCTGCCATTGCGACTGACTTCCACGTGTTCAGCATCTATATCGGTAACGACAAAACTATCAATGGCATCTCCGATTCGCAGCAGCTTGTTGTTTAAGACTGCCGCCTTAACACCACCACCGAGGAAAACCGCGCCAACTTTGGGGAGATTCTCAGCCAGACCTATTGCCTGCGCCTGCGCATCCAAAGCGCCGCCGTCAAACGGATCACGTGCAACATCGTTGAGCCAGCCAATGGCATCACGCGATTCGCCATTACGACGTGTGGTCACCGCAACATTGTTAGCAACAGAAAACTCATCCAGCATGCCGATCTCTTCAACGCTACCCATGCTGGCAGTGCTACTACCAAACAGCGGTTTTGTCACAGAAATGCCCAGATAGATGGCGGCAAAAAGACCAAGGGCACCAACAAACCACGGGTTATTGAACAGGTTCTTCATCTGCCTTCTTCGATATGTCTATTCTTCAAACAACTCATCAACATCCTGATTCTCCGCAGGGGTCTGCGCTTGTAGAGCAGCCAGATCAACAAAACCAAATCGATCGCGCACCCATACCTGGGCCTGGATGCTGATGGCATCAAGACCATCGCCGTCTCCTGACGCCTGAGTTTGCAACACATCCATATGCCAGTGATCGCGCAAAATGAAACCAATCAGCGCCATCGATTGATCAAATAGGTTATCGGCCGAATCCGGCGCGGCTTTAAAAGTCAAAGTAATAGGTACTTCAAGCACATCGGGCACGGGAGATAAGTGTGGGACCTTCGCCTGATAACTGAACACCATTGACCGATCTGCAGCGATCGCTGCCAGGCTTTCCGCCCAGGCAGCCAATTCCGGAAAGCCTTGAAAGACCTTATCGTTTTCTGCCTCAATCGCGGTGCTGAGACTCTCTACATCAATACTGGCCAGTTCCAGTTCCAGATCGTTGAGCTGGCCGTCCAGTCGATATTCTGAGACCTCCAACTCCACCAGTTCATCCAGGATTGAAAGCCTGTCGAGATTCCATAAGATCAAACCAAAACAAGCAAGCACAAGCGCGCAGGTTGCAGCAATGCGAGCAGGTGTTGCAAACCAGGCATCAACAATAATGTGAATATATTTTTTGATGCCGCCGTGATACTGCATTTTTTCTTCAGGCGGCATCATGTCTTGATCTTGATCCAGCTCCAGCGTATCCGGCAGTTCGATTTCCATTTCAAGACTCATCGCAGCTCGCCTGCTATTTCAAACCCATTTTCACCTTCTCGCTGCAACTTTCCCTGAGCAAACTGCTGCATCCAGGTGTTTGTGAAACTTTTACTGAAGCTGATCTGCCAGGGCGGTTCGCTTAACTGCATTTCAAGATTCGCCAGGATGCGGGCACTTTCACGCAGATCACCTGCCACCGTTCCGTTGATCAGGACCCGCCAGGCAGATTCCTGACGCGCAACATTGACCCTGGTCAAAGTGACTTCAGGCGGCGTAAGCTGACCCAGATGCACCACCAGCAACGCGGGCAGATTTTTACTGGTGGCTTGCAGGCGTCCAAGGTGATCCTGCTTCAAACGCCCTTCCCACAATTTCTGTTCTACCTGATCAATCAGCACGCGCACTTCTTCTGTCCGAGTTTCAATACCACGAATCTGATCCGCCCGATGTGTCACCAGACCACCGGTAAACAACGTCATGACCGTGGTTACCATCAACACTGCAGCGGTTGACCAGGCGGCAACTCTGCGCACCGCATCCGCGGTAATGTTTTTTTGCGCAAAAACGGAAATGAAGTTAGCTGATAGCTTGCCTGACAGCCGGGTTGCCCATAATGCCCAGAAGTACGGGTCGGCTGCCTGCTCATCAAAACTGACCGGCACGTCTATATTGGTTTCGAGAGGTTCAACCAGTTCCGCACTGATATCACCCATCATCAAAGCTTTGGTCACACTCCGGCCAAGCTGCTGCCGCCCATAACGCAGGGTGCGATTGACGTCAGTAACAAGCCGCTCATAAGTGTTGGTAGACAGGCCGTAGTTGAGCTCGCGCACAAACAGGGCCTCACCGTCTGCCAGCGCAATAATGATTTCTGTGCGCGCCTTGAAACACGCCACCACGACAACCATGTCGTCAACGTCTAAGTCGAGTGTGGGCAGATAATCAGAAACAATTTCTGTCAGCGGAACATATTGTTTGGGTGCAAGACCCACAGCACCACATGCAGCCAGGGTCGATTTAACAATTCGCTTCGGTAACAGGTGCAGCAACACACCTTCTTTGCCACCAGCGTGAGCGACCTGATGGAAACACCAGGCTGCCTCTTCATCAAATGACTTATCCTGGTGTACTCGACGATGCAGATATTTTTCCAGATCCCGGCGCTTCATGGCCGGCACTTCAAGATATTCGTGGGTGTGCAGATCGTGTTCGTGAACGACGGTCACGTCACCTTTGTCACTAAGGTTAATTGCCTGAGCAGCCTGATCGAGTACTTTTACCAGATCAGCGTAACTTTCAACCTGCTCAGGCGACTCCCACTGCTCGGCTATTTCATCACGATGAAAACGGGCAATGCGGAATTCACCATACAACCAGGAAATGGCATAACGCGTACGACTCATATCACCCTTCCCATGTCCAGCTGGCACCCACCATCTGATAACGCAGGGACATGTCCTGGTGCGCAATCAAACGACGTTGTGTGGCCCCGCCGGGGTAA
Source organism: uncultured Pseudomonadaceae bacterium (assembly GCA_965368205.1). GTDB lineage: Bacteria > Pseudomonadota > Gammaproteobacteria > Pseudomonadales > Azotimanducaceae > UBA4421. The sequence goes on from CBDUMB010000072.1 coordinate 5,177, forward strand.
GGTGCGCTGGTCAAACCAATCTGCGTACCTTTCAGGACGTAAACCGTTCGCGCGCCATCTACACCTCCGGAGGCAGCTGACACGGCATTTTCGCCGCCGTTTTCCAGTGCAAAGCCGGTTTGTGCGGCATTGGCGTTATTCAGCAGGATGCGGACAAACAGCGGCGCGAGGTTGATGCGTTCGATCATCAGCACGTCATCTTCAACCAGCAAAGCGCCGATATTCTGCTCCCAGACGTCTGTGAACCGGTCATGCGTATTCAGATTCGCAGTGACGTTACCCGCCAAACTGGAGACAACCATTAAGCGTGGTGAATAGGGTACATTTGCCAATCCCGAGGTCTGTGTATAACCGGGAAAGTTCTGATTGCTGGCGTTAAAAAACATCGGATCCGCATAAAGTCTGCGGGAAAAATTCTTATCGTTAGTCGTAATACGGGCAGGTGGCAGCGAAGCGTATTGTGCAACCGCATTGCTCCAGTCTGACAATGTTGTTGTAGGGATGCGCCTGTCACGAACGATGGACTTTTGCAGGGCATCAGAGATTGTCCCTAAGCTCTGTTGCTCAGCGGTCTGATAGCCTTCTTCAATAAGTTGAAAAACGCTGGGCGCCAAAGCGCCGGCAAGAATGGCCATCACAGCCATCACACCAATCATTTCCAGCAGCGAGAAACCCTTGGATTTATTCATCCGCGTATGCCTGACATAAGGCTGAATAGAGGCAGGAATATCGCCGCGGCAACCATCCCGACAATACCCAGCAGTACCAGGATGATCATAGGTTCGAGAATACCGAACAGGCGTTTAATACGTCGTGGTATTTCATCGTCCATCCGCGTGGACACCTTTTCCAGGCAGCTATCGAGTTTGCCGGTTTCTTCGCCGACCACAATCATACGCATCACAATGGGACTCACGACATCATGATCGCTGAGTGCTTCAGACATGCGACGCCCATCGGTGACCGCCTGCTGTGCGCTATCTAAAGCCGCTTGCATGACCCGATTGGCCACCACACCAGAGACAAGGGATAGCGCTTCGATTATGGGCACACCTGCTTTAAGCATCAGCGCCATGTTATGAGCAAAGCGCGATAGCACCAGCAACTGATTTATCGGACCAAACACCGGCATACGCAATTTCACCTTATCCATGGTGTATGCCATCGTCGGCGAGTAAACCGGTCCAAACTTGAGACCGGCAAAAAGTCCGCCGATTGCCAGCAGCATCGCCCACCAGTAGCTGTTACAGAACGCACCAATAGTCACCACAACCTTAGTAATGGTTGGTAGCTCAATATTCAAACTGTCGAAAATGACTGAGAATTGGGGGACTACGAAGCTGAACATCAGAAACACCAGACCCATTACCGCAGTTGCAATCATCGCCGGGTACATGGTTGCCTGCTTCACGTCACCCATCAGCTGATCCAACCATTCAAGATGCTCACTGATGTCGTAACAAGCCGCCACCAGCTCACCGCTGTGTTCACCAGCCCGCACCAGATTGCAGATCTCCGCCGTAAATACTTCAGGGTGGGCAGACATCGCATCAAAAAAATTCACACCACTTTGGATGTTCAGACGGACGTCATCCAGAACCTGCTTGAAACCCTCATCAACGGTTTCATTGACCAGTACGTTCAAACTTTCCGCGATATCAACACCGGCATCTACCAGCGTCGCCAGGCCGTTGAAAAAATCGACTAAATCTCTGCGTGTAACGTTTACTTTGAGATTTGCCCTTTTACCCAAAGCCTGAGGCTTGGCTTCGACCAGCCACAATCCAAGCGCCGCCATACGACGTTCAAGCACAGTTTCAGATTCGGCAATAAGAACACCAGTGCTGACTCGGCTGTTTTTATCTACCGCTCGATAAGCATATTGAGGCATAGCAGCTTTACCGCAGCACGCGCAACACTTCAGCCACCGAGGTAAGGCCCTGTTGTGCTTTGGCTAATCCATCTTCCAGCATAGTGGTCATGCCACCCGCACGCGCCAGCTCCAACAGCTTGGATTCGACACCACCTTCCAACATAGCGTCATGAAAAGAGGTATCGACTAACAGGACTTCATAAACAGCGATACGGCCGCTGTAACCGCTTCCATTGCATTGATCACAGCCTACGGGTTGCCAGTGATAATCACTCACATCAGTCGCTGCAGCCAGATCTCCCAACAGAAGTGGGTTGGCGCCCTCCACCTGAGTTTTGCAGCTTACGCATAGTTTACGCAGCAGCCGCTGACCGACAATGCCGACCAAAGCAGAGGGCAGGAGAAATCGATCAATGCCCATATCTACCAGACGCGGGATAACGCCAACAGCTGAATTAGTATGCAGCGTTGAAAAAACCAGGTGGCCGGTCATGGCGGCGCGGGTAGCCAGTTCAGCGGTTTCAGCGTCACGTATTTCACCAACCAGAATGACGTCTGGATCCTGACGTAAAAGTGAACGTAATCCCGCAGCAAAATCCATTCCGATGTCTGCATTGACCTGTGTTTGACGAATCATCGGCAACGTATATTCAATTGGGTCTTCCAGGGTAAATACACTGCGCGCTTCACGGTCAATGGTGCCCAACGCGGTGTATAAGGTGGTTGTTTTACCACTTCCTGTTGGGCCGGTTACCAACACCATCCCATAAGGATGGCTGATGGCCTGCTCAATACGTCTTAAATCATCAGGTGCAAAGCCAAGCTCCGCCAGCGAGAGCTGGACCGCTCCGCCATCCAGCAGGCGCATGACAATACTTTCGCCATGATTGGTCGGCAGTGTTGAAACACGCAGATCAACATAGCCGCTGCCGAAGGTGAAACGAATGCGCCCATCCTGGGGCACACGCTTTTCAGTAATATCCAGATTGGCCATCAGCTTTACCCGCGCCAGAACGGCGGATTGGATGGCCTTGGGCACAACAATTTCTTCGCGCAGAATGCCGTCCACCCGCAATCGAACCCGCATGTTGCGCTCTTCAGGCTGCAGATGAATATCGGTAGCTTTGTGTTTGATGGCAGTGGCAAAAATCTGATCGACCAGCCGCACCATCGGCGAATCCTGATCCGCCGCAGTGACGTCCAGGCTGTCTCCAGACAGCACCTGCTCGATCGTTTCATTGATGCTCGATGAGCGCGCATAGTTGCGCTCAATCGCTTCCAGGATGTGCGGCTCGGGTGCTGTAGCCACGCGGATGGTTCGCTTGCTTTCACGCTCCACGGCATCCTGTGCAACCACATCTAACGCATCAGCAAAAACAACCGTCAGCTCGCCATCGTCTATCGCAAGCGGTATCAACTTGTGGGTTCGAGCGGTCTCATAAGAAACCAGGCTCAAAAGGTCGGGCGAGACTTCCAGGTCGCGCACACTGACCATTTCAACATCGTTTTCCAACGCCAGACACGCGGTGATGTCCTCTTCGGTCACAAATCCCAGTTCAACTAAAACCTGCCCAAGGAATCCGCCGTCGCGTTTCTGTTCACGCAGTGCAAGATCCAGTTGCGGTTCCGTCAGCAATCCCGCTTCCACCAGGCGTTGGCCCAGCGGTTTACTGACACGAGGAGTCGCCGATCCCTGGCTGTCCCGGAGTTGAGTCATGGCAACAGTTACTCTCGGTTATACCCGAGCCAGACACATCACCAGAATCGAAGCATGGTTACCGCCATACCGCTTAACGCGCCCGGCAGCCTGCCATGCCGTGTCACCACTGGTGTTGGCGCCATCTTTATCTAACATCTGTGAAATATTCTGTGCCAGATTATCCGGCACGCCGTCGATTCGGTAGGTAATGAACGTGCCATCACCGTTACCGTCACCATCCAGATCACAGGCAAAGTTTGCATTATTGGTCACCTGCAGGTCCAGGTAGCCTCCCGGCGTGATGGGATTAGACAGCTGCGACTCAATATAGGGACCATTCCAGCCCGCGATGGGATTACCAGCGGTATCACTGTTGCGCATCAACTGGTTGTAATGATCTTCAGTCCGCGATGGGATGTGACGCGGCCAGGTACCCGTGTCTTTATAATATCTGGCGACAGCCGCTTTCAGATCGTTGGCTTCCTGGACGAGCGAAGTGACCTTGGCATCCTGAATCGCCTGAAAAATTTGTGGCGTGGCAACCGCCGCAATGATTGCAATCACCGCCAGAACACCGATGACTTCCATTAATGTAAAGCCTGAATTTTTTGCTTGCATGACCAAACTCTTATCCTGTTAATTTGATTTCACCTATAAGTCTTAGAAGCATAGACAAGATATTTTGATCACAGGGTGGAATCTGCATAACTGATATCGGCGTCACAGCATGGCTGCAAAAACCACCATAAGGTGGTCTCATGAATACATTAATACTTGTGATTATCGCCACCCTGGGGTTGTCTGAGAGCATCGAAACACGACTGCCTGATGACCCTGGAATGATTTATACCGTCGGTTTTACCCATCAAGGCACCCACGTGGGCCTGGATTGGAAGAATCGCCAGATTGTGCCTGAGCGCGCCTGTCGCAAGTCCACACTTGCACAGCGGCCAGCCTGCCGGGAAGCAGCCATCGAATGGCTGCAATCCGAGTGCAACTGGTATGCGGGAAAAGGCCGCCTCTCGACAAAAGCAAGGCAGATGCAGACCGCCGTTTGCAACGGTGCCGACGCGCTGCGCAGCTATGTTGCAGGCAACCAACTGGCCGATCGCTAAGCAAAAACAAAAACTATTGCCTGAGGCTATCCCAATCCCAGGCATTTACCGCTAAACTTCGCGCCCACTTGGAAATGGCGCGATGGCAGAGTGGCTTATGCACTGGTCTGCAACACCAGGTACGCCGGTTCGATTCCGGCTCGCGCCTCCATTTTCAAACCGCTGTCAAAAAAGCTCCTCACCTAACAATCCAGCATATTCCAGGCTTACAGGTCCGGGCTGAAGCAGCACGGAACAAAGTTCCTGTAGGATCGATGTTCCGCGGTGTATCTCAGCCCATCCTTGTATAGAATCCGCCGCGCGCAATCGTCAAAACCAGAGCTAAAATATGCGCCATGAGCTGGGGGGCTAATGCAACTGACTGAAGTATTTATGGTGCTGGGATTTGCCCTGGCCGCGTATTCAG
>CBDUMB010000073.1:0-10261 GCA_965368205.1 uncultured Pseudomonadaceae bacterium
AAGCCTGCATCAAAACGCCAAAGCTCTTCACCGGTTGCTGCGTCCACAGCATAGGCTTTACCAAACGAAGAGTTGAAAAAGAGCGTGTCCTGCCAGAAAACCGGGGTGGCTTCAAAGGTCAGGGCTTGCCCATTTATGTAGCCTTCGCCGGTTTCGCCGCTCTGATAGACCCAGGCCTGTTCGAGCTGGTCGACGTTGTCGCGGTTTAGTTGAGCCAGGGTGCTGTATTTACTGCCGCCAGCGTCGCCACCATAGGCATCCCAGGCGGCAGCAGGATTCATTGCGAGGCTCAGGAGCAGCGCACTGTAAAGTGCAAGCCGATTGAACGGCGTTGCTGCGCGCCACGATAATTTCTCAGTGAAAATGGGGCACATGGCTTGCGATCCTCTGGGGGGTTATCCAGAGGAGTCGCAATAAAGGCAAAAAAAGTCTGTCTGGAACCCGTTTTTTTGCGGGTTTCTCACTCTTCTTCTTTAAGGCCCATCAATTGTGCAGGGGTCAGGGACAGTGAGGCGGCGACCTTATTGAAAAAGTCAATCTCGCGGCTGCTCACCCGGCCATCAGCGTTAATCACTTCGGCAAGGGCCTGAGCGATGTCCTGACGGTCGCTGGCGGTCAGCTTTTTGGCAGATGTGGCGATGTATTTGTCCAGCGGCGCGCTTTCGTAAATGCGCGAATTGGCGGCAACACGGACGTCTGCGGCAGGGAAGTCTTCGCCGGTATGGGCGCGCAGAACATCGCGGACTTTTTCAATTTCAATGGCCTTGATGTTGGTATCTGCAGCAGTTGCACGTGCCAACGTCATCAACATGACCTCTTTAGCCAGCTGTGCCTGCTCTTCAGGACTTGGATCGGAGCCCCCAAAAATCTTCAGTACCCCTGCCAAACTCGCGATACTCATACCTGTCTTCCTAGTCGTACTTAGTTTGTTGGTTTTATGGGCCCTATTGTTCCGCGATGTGGGCTGCTGGTCAATGTGGCAATTTTATTGTGGTAAGTTTATGACTTGAACAAATTGTCGAGTTGTTGCCTGGCCTGCTGGCTTTTATCGGCGCCAGATTCAGCCTCACTACCCTCCGGTCCTCTGCCAGCTGCGGGTTCGAAGTATTCACAGAAGTTGGCGATTTCTTTTTCTATGGGGGTTTCAGCTCGATCTTCGAAGCAGCGGGTGGCGTTTGCCGCGTCAAAGTGTTTACACATGCGACAGCAGTGCAGTTCGTAAAAACACTGGTTGCAGGTGGCCTGGCGGCTGAAGGGAAGCGGTTCGTCAGCCAGACTGGCGCCACAATTAAAACAGTGCAAAGCATTCAAAGCGTAATCTCTCCCTGAGCCCAGCTGCGAATCAGGTGATGGGCGATAGCCATTTCCCCGGGAACCCGCAGGCTGTCGTGGTCTTTGTTCACCGCCCGCAGAGCATCTGCGCGGCTGAACCATCGCACATCTGCCATCTCCGCCGGGTCGATCTGAATATTCCGGGTTTCAGCAATACCGTGACAGCCAATCATCAACTGAGAGGGAAAGGGCCAGGGTTGCGATGAATGATATTGGACGTCGCCAACGCGGATGCCCGCTTCTTCCCAGACTTCGCGTCTTACCGCGTCCTCCAGGGATTCACCCTGATCCAGAAAGCCTGCCAACGCAGAATAGAACTGAGTATTGGCCATAACGCCCTGAGATTGCCCCAGGAGGCATCGATCGCCACCGGGTTCATCGATGATCAACATGATCGCAACAGGATCTGTCCGCGGAAACACATGTTTGCCGCAGGCTGAACAGCGTCGGATCTGTCCGCCACGTTCTGCCGCGCTGGGTGCGCCGCACTGGGCACAGAAACCGTTGCGACGGTGCCAATCCAGCTGTGCGCGGGCATGGGCGACAATGCCTGCATCCGGTCCGGGTAGCAGCGCTGCAGCAGCTCGACAGTCGATATACTGCTCGGCATCCGCGGGTGCATCGATGTTGGCGGCAAAATGGGCAACATTGTCGCGTAAGCCCAGCAGAATGGGTTCTGACACGATGTGCTCGGACAGTGCCGCCAGTTCTTCCTGTCGCTGCCAGGCCAGGTTCTGGTTTGCGTCCATCGCCACTTTGAGCTGATGAAAGGTGAGGAACACACTGTCATCGGCATCAACCAACGCCTTGATGGCCTGTTCATCGCGACGAATCGATTCAGCCCGATCCAGCGGATTGCCTGCAAAAGTGTGCACGTGAGTCGCCATGGCTAGCCTTCTGTAAATGATGCCCTCAGTTTAACCGATGCCTGCCGGTCGCACACGGCAGCAGTGTTCAGCTACGCCAATCTGGGATACGCTAAAGACTGCAATGAGGGTAGGGTAAAGGATGCACAATGATTGAAAAAATACCATTTGGCCGCACCGGTCACAGCAGCAGCCGCACGATATTTGGTGCCGCAGCTCTGGGTGCGATGAAGCAGGAGCGCGCAGATGCAACCCTGGCAAAACTGGATCTTTATGGCGTGAATCATATCGATGTGGCGGCAAGTTATGGCGAAGCGGAACTGCGCCTGGCACCGTTTTTAAAAACACGTCGCGACGACTTTTTTCTTGCCACAAAAACAGGGTTACGCAGCAAAGCCGCGGCGAGAGACCAGTTGCATGCATCACTTGAAAGAATGCAGGTGGCACAGATCGATCTGATCCAGATGCATAACCTTGTTCAGCCTGACCAGTGGGAAGAAGCGATGGGTCCCGGCGGTGCGCTGGAGGCCTTAGTCGAGGCGAAAGAGCAGGGGTTGGTGCGCTTTATCGGCGTGACCGGACATGGCACCTACGCGCCTTTGATGCACGTTCGCAGTCTGCAGGCGTATGACTTCGACTCAATTCTGGTGCCGTATAACTATTCGATGATGAACGATGCGCAATACGCAGCAGACTTTGAAACGCTGTATGCACTTTGTCAGGAGCGCCAGGTGGCGATGCAGACCATCAAGAGTATTGCCCTGCGCCGTTGGCGTGATGACGATCCGGAAAAACACTTTTCCTGGTACCGGCCCATACGAGAACCCGAACCCTTGAAGCGGGCGGTGGATTTTGTCCTGAATCGCGATAACCTGTTTCTGAATACCACCAGCGATGCATCTCTGCTCGATGCAATCTTTGCTGCTGCGCGTGAACCGGTCAGTGCACCTGACCCAATGGCGCTGGATGCGGACGCCGTGAGTTTAGGGGTGGAGCCACTATTCGTGCGCGACGTGTCTGACGATGTATTGCTGAAGGAGGCTTGATGATGACAACACAATGGCAGGTAAAACGCTTAGCGGGCGCGCTGGGTGCGGAGATAACCGGGGTAAACCTGAGTGCACCGTCCAGTGCCGATATTGAACAGATCAAGGCGCTGCTGCTGGCGCACAAAGTGATTTTTTTCCCGGGACAGAACGTCAGTCTGGAAGAACACGTGGCGCTGGGTGAGTTTTTTGGTCAGATTGAAGATCACCCTAACCTGAAAAATCCGTACACCAATCATCCCGGTGTGTTTGAACTGGCGGCGACCCATGGCGGGATTGCTGACGAATGGCACACAGACATCACCTTTGAGACGCACCCATCGATGATGTCGGTTCTGCACATGGTTAAATGCCCGGAAGTGGGTGGTGACACCATGTGGAGTTCACTGGAACAGGCGTTTAATGAGCTGTCTCCACCCATGCAGTCGTTGTGTGAATCACTGACGGCTCTACATGATGCGTTGCCGCACAATCGTCCTGACAAAATGGCCATACATCCGGTGGTTCGGGTGCATCCGGAAACCGGCAACAAGGCGTTATACGTTAATGAGCACTTCACCCGGCGGCTGGTGGAAGTGAATGCGACTGAAAGTGAAACGTTGCTGACCTATCTGACAAACTGGGTGAAAAACCCGCGATTCACCGTCCGCTATCAATGGTCCGAAGGTACCATCGCCATGTGGGACAATCGCTGCACCCAGCACTTTGTGCTCAACGATTTTGAGGGTGAACGTATTATTCAGCGGGTAACCGTGATGGGTGATAACGTTGAAGCGGCAAGTCCGCCCGGATGGGCACCCTATGTGAGACCGGGTCCATTGTCAGCGATGAGCCGACATGACCGACAGCTCTCGCTGTATCTCAAATCCAAAGAGGCAGCGAAAGAGGCCTGATCCTGGCCACCGATCTAAGGTTGGACGATATTCACAACCTGTACTTTCTGCTCAGGTGTCAGCGTCACGTTGAGCGAGCCTGAGCGAAAGCCGCCAAGATCCAGCGCCACAAAGTGATAGCCCGCGGCCTGGATTCGGGTTTGCAGCTGATCCTGGAGTTCGATGGCTCTTGTCATTTCCGCTGCCGGTATTTCCAGGCGAGCGACGTCGCCATGGTGACGGACGCGAAACTGGGTGAAACCCAGCTCTGCCAGAACGTCCTCTGCCGTTTCGACCTGAGCCAGCAACGCCTGGGTGATATGCGTACCATAGGGGAAACGGCTGGACAGACACGCTGCCTGAGGTTTCTCTGCGTTCTCGAGCCCCAGGGCGTTGGCCAAAGCGCGTATGTCTGCTTTGTGAAACCCGGTTTCCACCAGGGGTGAGCGTACTTCGAAATTATCGGCTGCGACGAGACCTGGGCGATGATCGCCAAGATCATCGAGATTGGTACCGTTCAGAACCGTTTCGATGCCGCCATCTTTCGCCATTTCATCCAGGTACGTGTACAGCGAGGTTTTGCAGTGAAAACAACGGTTGGTCGGGTTGGCGCGATATTCGGGTTTTGACAACTCGTCGGTCACAATCACCTCGTGCTGAATACCCCAGTCTTCAGCCAGCTTTTCCGCCAGCGCCAGATCCGCACGCTTCAGGCTTGCGGACGCGGATGTCACCGCGCGGGCTTTTTTTCCCAGTACCTGCCCGGCAACGTAGGCGACTAACGAGCTGTCAATGCCGCCAGAGAAAGCCACAATGACGCTGTCGTACTGCGCCAGATGGTCCTTCAGGGCCTGGTATTTCTGTTCTATATCTGCGTGCATGAGCTAAACCTACAAACGATTGATGGTGTTGGCAAGGAAGCCGGCGCCAAAACCGTTGTTGATGTTCACCACGGATACACCGGATGCACAGCTGGTTAACATCCCGAGCATAGCGGCGACACCCTCAAACGCAGCGCCGTAGCCGACACTGGTGGGTACCGCGATCACCGGTTTATCCACTAACCCACCGACAACGCTGGGCAGCGCGCCTTCCATACCCGCAACCACAACCAGTACACGTGCGCTGCGTAAATCGTCCAGGCGTGACAGGAGGCGGTGCAAACCTGCCACACCGACATCGTTGATCCGTTGCACGGTGTTGCCAAAGAATTCCGCGGTCAATGCGGCTTCTTCAGCCACGCTGAAATCTGATGTACCTGCCGTGACTACAGCGATGGTGTGGGGTGGGGTGTCGGGTGCCTTGGTGACCCAGCTCAGCAGCGCTGAATCGGGATGATACTTCACATCACTGGGTAAGCCGGTAAGCGCAGCGTACTTATCAGGTTCAACCCGGGTGACAAGGACGTTGCATTCACGTTCCACCAGATGCCCAACAATGTCAGATATCTGCTCCGGGCTTTTGCCGGAACCAAACACCACTTCGCCAGCACCGGTGCGTCGCTGGCGGTCATGATCCACGAGGGTATGACCGATGTCTTCAAAGTAGTGACTGCGTACCCGGGTTAAGGCGTCGTCCAACTCAAGTTCGCCGTCTTTAAAAGCCTGTAATACATCTTCCAGTGCCACGGCCTGAATACTCCTTAAGTCAGTTGTTCGCCCGGGCGCAGGCTGAGCATGCGATGGGTTGGTGCGCACAGTTTGTCAATTTCGATACCGTTAGGGCAGGCATCCTGGCAGGGTTCGCCGGAACAGCTCAGGCAGGCGCTGGCGTTGCTGTCTAACAGAGCGTATTCACGTCGAGCGAAGTTGACGTCTTCGTAATCTGTTGCGTACATGCGCGTACGCAGCACGTCGGCAATGGGTACGCCGTAGGGGCAGGCGCCTTCGCACAGGTTGCACGCATGTCGACAATAGTTGTTGCCGTTTAAATGCGCATACTGATCAAGCAGTTGACGTGCCTGAGCAGTGACAAATGATGCGCCAGAGGCGCCGAGATATTCGTCGATCTGATCTTTACCGGTCATCGAAATGATCAGCGCATCGACGTTCGGATTCGCCAGTGCCCAACTGAACGCAGCCTGCGCAAAAGTTTCTGCGCCGGCTTGTTCATAAGGCCGCATGTCATTCAGGCGCGCGCCCATCAATGTTTTCATCGCGATGACGCCGATGTCTTTTTGTTTCGCTTTGCTGATGGCGCGCGGCAGATCAGGTTGCGTTGCAATGCGGTCAAAACCGCGGGTTAAGCCTTCGTAAAACGCCGGGTCCTGGCCAAAGTTATAACCCACCAGCATGACGTCGATCATGTCTTCGTCAATCGCATAGTCGAGGCACTCAATCAGCCGTCCGGCATGGCCGGAGATACCCGTGAAACGGATTTTCCCCTGTGTTTTGGCCTGTTCCACAAACGCCAGCCACTCGGGATTACCAACGCTGTCGACACTGTTAACCGCGTGATTCATGTACACATCTACATAATCAGTTTGTAGTCGGCGCAGTGACCCTTCCAGATCGTGCATCATGGTCGCTGCGCTGGTGCTGCTGCTGGTCAGCGTTTTTGAAACCAGATATACCTTATCGCGACGGCCTTTGATGGCGTTGCCGATCACTGTTTCGGATTCACCGCCGGTATAGCTTTCCGCGCTGTCAAAATAGTTAATACCGCGATCAATGGCGTGATGCACCAGTGCTTCTTCACCGGTACGCAGTCGCGATGAGCCAAACGAAATGTCAGATATTTTCAGTTCTGTGCGACCCAGGCGCCGATAGGCCTGCACCCCCCGGGTATTGCTCGCTGGTGTGGGAGCCGATTGAGCAGCGCCGGGCAATAACGTGCCAGCACCTGCCAGAGCACTGGTTTTGATGAACGATCGTCGGTCTTTATTTATCATGCAGCTCTCCAATTGAGGCGGTGTTAAATGGCTTCGAACAATCCAGCAGCACCCATGCCTTTGCCGATACACATCGACACGATGCCGTACTTTTTATTTTGCCGTTTCAGAGTCCTGAGCAGCGAGCCGGTTAAACGGGTGCCGGTCATTCCAAACGGATGGCCTATGGCGATAGAACCGCCGTTGACGTTGTAGATGTCGTTATCAATATTCAGTTGATCCCGACAGTACAGGCACTGGCTGGCAAAGGCTTCATTAAGCTCTACCAGATCAATGTCGTCCATAGTCAGACCGGCATAGTCTAACAATTTGGGTATAGCGAAAACCGGTCCAATACCCATTTCGTCCGGTTCACAGCCGGCTACTGTAAAGCCGCGGAAATAACCCATTGGTGTCAATCCCAGTTCAATAGCTTTGGCTTCTGTCATCAGCAGGGTCATGGCGGCGCCATCTGACAGTTGTGATGCGTTGCCTGCGGTAACAGATCCGCCTTCTTCGAATGCTGGCGCGAGCTGGCTGAGACCGTCGAGGGTCGTGTCAGGGCGATTACATTCGTCTCGATCCACCACGCCGGTAATGATTTCCGTTTCTTTGCTCTGCTTGTCGATAATTTTGCGCCACTGCACCTGCATGGGGGCTATTTCGTCACTGATGTAACCGGCCTCATCCGCTGCCGCGTAACGCTGCTGGCTCTGCAGCGCATAAGCGTCCTGGGATTCCCGCGTGACCTGGTAGCGTCGTGCAACCACCTCAGCGGTATTGCCCATGGCCATGTACATGTCCGGCATCTGCTCGGTCAGTGTCGGGTTTTCGGCAAACTTAGCTTCCGTACCGCGGCTCAGACCGGTGATGGATTCAACGCCGCCGGCCATCATGATTTCTGCAAAGCCGGAATTGATCTGGCTGGCGGCAAAGGCGATTGAGTTCAAGCCCGAGGAGCACGCTCGGCTGATAGTGGTGGCCGGTACTGTGATCGGCAGGTTGGACAGTGCCACGGCATGGCGCGCAATGTTGGCCGACTGTTCGCCCACCTGTCGCCCGCAGCCCAGAATGACGTCTTCCACCAGCGCCGGGTCCAGGCTTGGGTTTCTTTCCAGTAGAGCATTTATACAATGCGCAACCAGGTCATCGGAGCGGGACATATTGAAAGTGCCGCGATGCGCTTTGGCGAGCCCGGTGCGAATGCAGTCAACTACAACAATATTGTTCATAACGATTCCTTCTGGCGGTTGTTTCAGTTGTCCGGATTGTTGCCCAGGCCGATGATGCCGTCTGCGGTCATGCTGTCGATGGCGTTGTCATCAAATCCAGCCTGGCTGAGAATCTGTCGGGTATGTTCACCCAGTTCCGGCGCCGGTCCCTGGGGTTTAACATCTGCGGTAGCAAAACGCATGGGTATATTCACCGTGCGATACGTGCCGATGTCTTCGTGTTCGATCTGCGGGAACATACCCAGTTCAATGGCGTGAGGGTCTTGAGGGACTTCGTGTAAGGCCAATACCGGCCCCCATATCAGGCCCGCTTTATCGAAGATCTCACCCCATTCGTCGCGGCTGCGTTTGGCCAGCGCGGCATCTACCAGGTCGATGAGCGCGGTCATGTTGCGGTAACGCGAGCGGGAATCGACAAAACGTTCGTCGTCGATTAATTCTTCAATGTCTATGGCCTGACACATCCGTGACCAGAACGCAGCATCTGGCATCATGTTGAATACCACCCACTTACCATCGCCACAGGGGAATCGATTGGCTGTGATGGCAAGCATCTCTTTACGCGCTCGGCGACGCACCGGTGCATGGTCGATAGCGGTGACGGCGTAGTCGGTTGCCTGGGTCCACACTGCGGTTTCATACAGCGATGTTTCTACCACCTGGCCTTCACCACTGCGCTCTGCCAGGCGCAGAGCGGCCAGAATAGAGGCGACCATGGCCAGGCCGGTAGTGTGGTCACCTTGAGCAGGGCGGGCCATAGGTACAACGCCTGCATCCCCTTCACGTTGCGCATCGTATAATCCCGAGCGTCCGAAAAAAGCAGTTACATCGTAACCCGGTCGCCACGCATCAGGTCCTGTGGTGCCATAGCCGGTAAGCGTTGCGTGGACCAGATTGGGTTTCACCGCAAGCAGTGATGCCGGATCCAGACCAAATTTTTCCTGGCGCTTGACCAGCAGATTGCACATGAAAATATCGGCACCAGCCACCAGCTTTCTTACCAGTTCAGCCCCTTCCGGCTGGTCCAGAGCAACCGCGATGGAACGCTTGCCGCGATTATCGACGTCGAAACCGAAGTCGTAGCCTTTGATCGCGTCGCTGGCGTCATCCTGTTTGATGGGGCGGGATAATCCCCGCATTGGATCGCCGGTGAGTGGCTCAACCTTGATTACGTTAGCGCCCAGGTCCGCCAGAATCGCGCCAGCGCTGGGTGCTGCCATGTAGCTGTCGACCTCGATCACGGTAATGTCTTGCAAAGGTGCGGTCATTTTACTCCCTAATAGATTCTGTTTTTAGTTAACGCCGGGCATCAAGTAACTTCAGCATGCGTTGTAGCGCAAAGTGTCGGTAACTCTGGTCGATTAAGCTCTCAGCTTCGCCGGCCATCAGCCCCTCTTCAATATCCAGGTTCAGCCATCCATTGTGCCCGGTATAGGGTGGTATTTGGTAGCGTTTGTCGAAGGTCAGGCTGGCTTGTGCATCGCTGCCAGCCCAGATGGACAGCTGTAAACGCCCCTTGTGCATATAAACCGTGCAGAAATTCTTTTTACCGGCGCGAAAGCAGGGGTTGCCGAATTGGCGATCCTGGCTGGTTTCGGGCAGTGCAAGGCACAGGTCAGCAATCTGCTGCAGTAACAGCTTGCGGTGCGGTGCAACCAGCGGGTCGAATTCGATCGGATCGATGGTCCGGGTTGGCGGTTCAAGATCCGGACCCTGGGGTAACGTTGCGCTGACTGAGCGCGGCGCGACATTAATATAGGCCTGACGCACCAGGTCTGCGATTCTGCCCCAGTCCATCCCCTGGTCCAGATCGACACCCAGCCAGCCTTTCGGACCAACGTATGCTGGCACGTAGAAAAACTCGGGTTCAGCGTCGACGTAAAGAGACTGGGCACCTGCAGGCATCTTCAGCCACAACGCCAGATGTCCGTCGCCGTGGTGGTTGATCACGTAGGTGGCAAACGTTTTGCCGGCCACGCGGAAGTCTGGTGAGCCATGACTGATGACGCGCTGTGTTGCCGGGAACCAGAGGCAGAGCTCATTT
>CBDUMB010000074.1:0-10252 GCA_965368205.1 uncultured Pseudomonadaceae bacterium
CTTCAGAGCGCCTACCCTGCGCGCCATCGCCCACACGGCACCCTACATGCACGACGGCAGCCTGCAGACACTCAGACAGGTAATCGCTCACTACCAGAATTCGGATGTCGACAACGTGCCGAGCTTCCGTCTTACACCGCGGCAGGAACATCAGCTGATCGAGTTTTTAAAGTCCCTGTAGTCTTCTCAGGCAAACTGCCCGCGCAGGCGCTCAACGTCTTGCTGTAAACGCTCGGCAGTCACTTCGGCTGCGGGAACCGGCTGGCCTGCACGCACGGATATGCGGCTCCAGAAGCGACTTGGATTCTTAAATACGCCGCCTGAGTGGGAGAAGAAACTACCCCACAAACCCTGCAAAGCCATGGGCACAACCGGTACGGGTGTTTCACTGACAATGCGTTCCACCCCACGACGAAAAGTTGCGATTTCACCGTCACGGGTCAGTGCGCCCTCCGGAAAAATGCATAACAAATCTCCGGACGCCAGCGCGTCAGCTATTTCTTCAAAGGCAGCATCAAAGGCCTCTGGGTTTTCTTTCGCGCCCTGGATAGGTATCGCGCCACCGGCTCTGAAGACAAAATTCAGCACCGGGAGATCGTAGATAGGTTTAAACATGATGAATCGAATGGGACGCTTCACAGCACCCGCCAGCAGCAGCGCATCCACGTAGGTCACATGGTTACAAACCAGCAGCGCACCGCCCTCTTCGGGTACCTGTTCCAGACCTTCAGGCACAACACGATACATGGTGTGACTCAACAACCAGATGATGAACCGCATGGCAAATTCAGGCACCTGATGAAAAATGAATATGGAAACGGCTATGTTCATCAGCATGACCGTCAGCAGCAGTTCCGCAATAGATAGACCCACGACACTCAACATCAGGATGGCAAGCCCGGCACCGAAGACCATGAAAAAAGCGTTGATCACGTTATTCACCGCAATCACGCGGGCGCGACGCGCTTCTTCCGTACGGGTTTGAATGAGCGCATACAGGGGCACAATAAACAGACCACCAAAGAAGCCTATCATTGCCATATCAAACAGAATCCGGACCGCACCGGGTGCGGCAATGAACGCCAGCCATTCTGAAGGCTGCAGCGCTGCAAAACCTGTGATCGAAAAATACAGATCAATACCCGCCAAGCTCAGTCCCAGGGCGCCAAGGGGCACAATGCCCAGCTCAATACGATTGCTCGACAAACGCTCACAAGCAAGCGAACCGACGGCAACTGCGATGGTGAACACCGCCAGTATCAGTGTTACCACCGTCGTGCCACCATTCAGATAAACTCTGGTGAGATTGGGAATTTGAGCCAGTAGCAGAGAGCCCAACAACCAGAACCAAGAGATACCCAGGATCGACAGGAACACCGACTTATTTCCACGCGCCGCCTGAATCATCGACCAGGTAGCACTGACCGGATTCCAACGAATCGTCAATGTGGGGTCCGTCGCTGGGCACACGGGGATAAACCGACTGCACAGGTAGCCGACAGCAGCCACACCCACAACCATGACGGTTAACAGCAGGTCTACATCATTCTGCGCAGCTACAACCCCACCGACAATGGTGCCTAACAGAATGGACACAAAGGTGCCCATTTCAATCTGCGCGTTGCCACCGACAAGCTCACTTTTATCAAGCTGTTGGGGCAGGATAGAAAACTTCAGGGGGCCAAAAAACGTACTCTGCACACCCAGCAGAAACAGCACCGCCAACATGGCGTAAACATTCTGCAGATACACAGCAACGCCGCCGAACAGCGCTATCACAATTTCAGCAACCTTGATGATGCGCACCAGCTGAGATTTTTCAAATTTGTCCGCAATCTGGCCGGCCGTGGCTGAAAACAGGAAGAAGGGCAGAATGAACAGGCCGGCTGCCAGATTGACAAAAACATCGGTTGTTTCGGCGTTGATCAGCCCACCGAAGACAAAAATCAGCACCAGCGCCTGCTTAAAAACATTGTCGTTGAACGCACCGAGAAACTGGGTCCAGAATAGCGCGGCGAACCGCCGCTGCTTTAACAATCCAAACTGGGATGTGCTCATGAACGTTCCTTACTGATCAAAATGTCGCAGCAAAGTATCTTTAAAAGATCTTGCAAGCGACAAACCCATAAATAGTATCGAAATAAGATACTTAACAGCCCGCTAAATGGGTTTATCTCCGGTTATGGTCACTCTATGCATCAGGCGATGCTGGGGAAAAAAGTCGTTTACCGGTTTATGTTGTGTGCTGCGGTTGTCCCAGATGGCAAGGGTACCCGGCTGCCAGGCCAATCTCACAGTGAACTCAGCCGTTCTGACATGTTCATACAGAAAGCTCAACAAACTCGTGCTTTCCAGCTTCGACAATCCTTCTATGTGGGTGGTAAACAAAGGATTCACGTATATGCCTTTACGCCGGCTTTCCGGGTGGGTACGCACAAGTGGATGGAGTACCGGTGGATTTGCAGCCACCATGTCCGCCAGGCGCTGCGCACCGCCGGGTTCCGCCAGACTTTCTTTAAATCCGTGGGCAAAATCATGCCCGGCCATGAGCGGATCCAGAAATTCCTTCATAGGCGCTGACAAACTGTCATAGGCCGCTAATGAACTTGCCCAGAGTGTATCGCCCCCATAAGCGGGGATAATCTGCCCATGCAGCAGCGTAAAACTGGGTGGCGATGCACTGAACGTCATATCCGAATGCCATAACTCTATTTTTGACGGGGCATCTGCCGTGCTCTCTAACACCTGGACGGCTGGCGCGCCTGCCACCGCACCATAGGCGGGATGATCCATCACCTCACCAAAATGTTCTGCCAGTTGCTGGAACTGCGCAGGTGTCATGTGTTGGTCACGAATGAACACAACCTGATGTTCTATGACCCATTGGCGCAGCTCGGCGGTGGATTCTGCAGAACCCAGAATCTGGACCAGATCCACACCGTCTACCAGCGCCCCCAGGGCGCCCCCCACCTTTTTAATCGATACGCTCTTCATTTTCGAATTTCCTATTTATCAAACCGGGTGTTCTCACCGGCATGAAACCCCTGACTGCCTAACTGGATGTGCAGAGCACAATTACGCAGCGCACCAAACGTGGCATGCTACGCCTTTTCCAACTCAGGAATTGTAATCAGTGTCGGAGATTGAAGGGACTATTCAATTTGCCTATGAACTCACACCCGGCGATGGGGTAGATCTGTCCCCTGAAGCCTTTGCAGACCTTGATGCCTGGCGATCTATCCTGTGTGAACTGGCGCTTTTAGGGCAAACACCCGAAAAATATGGCGGGTACGCCTACGGGAATTTGAGTCTGCGCGATAAGACCCAGGATCAATTTACAATTACCGCCAGTCAAACCAGCGGTGAACCCGCGCTGCTGACAGAGCACCTGGTGAAAATCACTCACTGCAATCTGCAGCGTTTCTGGGTAGATGCAATCGGCAGCGAGCCACCGTCTTCAGAGTCTTTGACCCACGCCATGATCTACGCAGCTGACCCCCGCATTCGTTGCGTATTTCATGTCCATAGTACGGTGATCTGGCAATACCGCGCCGCGCTGCGGCTACCTGAAACACCAGCGGACGTCAGCTACGGTTCACCCGCGATGATTCAGGCCGTCAATGAACTAATGGAAAACAACCAGTCCCGGCCGCTTACCTTTGCAACCGCCGGCCACGAAGACGGTATTTTCGCCTGTGGCCACTCACCCGTCGAGTGCGGTAATTTGTTAATCACCTATCTGGCAAAGGCGCGTGCCGCGCAGAGAAAAGAAGCCAGCACCAATAACCCAGGCAATAGTGAATCGTTAGACAAAAAATGAACATCAACCTTCCCGAAACGCTCATCTGGCAGAACGAACATCTGCGCCTGCTGGACCAGCGCCAGCTGCCCCAGGAGACGATTTATCTGGACATCAACACGCTGGATGACGCCTGGCACGCCATCCAGACACTGACCGTACGCGGCGCACCCGCAATTGGCGTTGCCGCAGCCTACGCCCTGGCTGAATCAATGCGTGAAGTGCCGTCTGAAAACTTCATTAAGCAACTGGTAGAAAACGCAGCCTATCTGCAATCCGCGCGACCAACAGCCGTCAATCTTGCCTGGGCAACGCAACAGCTGGTTGAGCTAGGTAAAAGAGATCCACGCTACCAGGCGCTGGTTGAAGAAGCGCAGAATATTCACGCCGCAGACATCGCCATCTGTGAGGGTATCGGTAAACACGGCGCAACGCTGATCAAGCCCGGCGCTAACCTGCTGACCCATTGCAATGCAGGTTCTCTTGCGGTTTCGCGGTATGGCACAGCTACGGCGCCAATGTATTACCAGCAAAACGCCGGCGTACCGTTTCATGTTTATGTCGATGAAACTCGACCGCTGTATCAGGGCGCTCGCCTCACCGCATGGGAACTGGATCAGGCGGGTATAGATGTAACCTTGATTTGCGACAACATGGCGGCAACGGTGATGGCAACCAAAGGCGTGGACCTGGTGATTGTTGGCACCGACCGCGTCACCGCCAACGGTGACGTTGTGAACAAAATCGGCACCCTTAACCTGGCGGTCCTGTGCCAGCACTTTGGCGTACCTTTTTATGTGGCGTGCCCGTCGTCAACTTTCGATGCGCACACTGCATCCGGCGATCTGGTTGTGATTGAAGAACGCGCCGCTGATGAGATTCGCCAGCAGCACGCCGCCCAGGTAAAGGTTTATAACCCGGCTTTTGATGTCACGCCCAACAGCCTGGTAACCGGCATCATCACCGAGCACGGCATCGCGCGTGATCAAAGTCAGTTGCTTGAACTGCTGGCCGGCTAAAGCACCTTAACGCTAGTGTGTAGTCTGGTGATGCGTGACCTTGGCATTGTCCCAGATATTTATACTGCGCGTGCCACCACCTCGATAAGGCACCTGTGGGAAATCTAGGTTCATCAGCTCTTTGACCAGCGGCCGCTGCTGCCTGGAAACATCCACCATAATTAAATAATGGCCCGCTTCAATGTCGTCATGAAACCGCTCGATCTTGTAGTTCTCTCGGCTCAAACCAATCATGCCGCCTTCCCAGGCACCAAAACACAAGCCGATACCTGCCAGTACCAGGGTTCCCGGCACACCAATATCCAGGGACAACCAGCCCATATTGAAAGCACCGATCAGCAGCGCTGCCAGGAGCTGCCCTGCTAACAATCCAATCAAGGCGTAACGCCCAGCTGTGTGCAGAAAATCAAGTTGGTGGATGGGATTCGCGGAATGGATGTTGTGGGTATACAGCCCAGCTTCATCTCTTGAAAGTACATGTAAACGCAAGCGGGCTATGCCTAATGCATGCAGGGCGTCAGCTACATCGTGAGTCACCTCAACAGAGTCGGCTACGTAGTAAAGTCTCCTCATCAGATTCTCTCCCTCTTTATGGGATAAAAGGCTACGGGATAAAAAACTATGGGATAAAAATCTGCGGGACTGAAGTTCTGCCGCCGATTAAAAACCCATGGCATCATCTGAGTATACGCCTGCATGATCCCTGGTTTAGACTGATTCTGACTAACCTGCTTTTCCTTTAACGCCACAAGTACTTAACCCATTTATGTCCCGATATCGTCCACCAAGACCAAAAAGCTCACCTTATATCACCCGCAGCGGCTATGAAAAACTGTCAGAAGAGCTGACCTTCCTGTGGAAAGTGAAACGACCCGAAGTCACACGCAAAGTCTCAGAAGCCGCGGCACAGGGTGATCGGTCTGAAAATGCGGAATACATTTATGGCAAAAAACAGTTACGCGAAATTGACAGTCGAATTGGCTTTTTAAGCCGCAGACTGGACGACCTGACCGTCGTCGAGCACCTTCCTCCGGATCAATCGCGTGTCTATTTCGGCGCGTGGGTGACCCTGGAAAGCGAATCCGGTGAAGAGCACACCTATCGCATTGTCGGCGCAGATGAGTTTGATGCGGCCCCCGGCTATATCAGCGTGGATGCCCCTTTAGCTCGCGCATTAATCGGTAAAGCTGTCGATGATGAGATTACCATTGAACCGCAGCGCAGCAGTGGTCCTGCCAGAATATTAACCAAACCCACCGAAGCCACGACACCAATCCACTACGCCATTGTCGATGTGCGCTATAAAAAAGATGAAACCTAGGCGACGGGTTTTTGTTCAATCTGCGTAGAAGTGAATGACGGGAACATAACTTTCTGATTTAAGGAATAGAAAATGAACCAGACTTCTACACATGCAGAGAAAACAAGACGCCTGAAAAAGGCAATCACGTGGAGCATATTGCCCGTTGGCGTTGTCATCAGCGCACTGGCGTTTGCCGCCCCGGGGCAAGAGCGTTTTCCAATTTCGATTGAGGAAGTTGAAAGTAAAGCCGCTGAGCGTTTCAAGAGGATAGACACGGACCAGAGTGGCAGCATTGATCTGTCTGAGTTCGAGCAAGCAAAGCCACAACGCCGGCAGAAACAGGCGGAACGATCCGCTCGGCAAGCGGACGGGCCACAATATCGCGGCAAGCATCCTTCAAACATGCACGGAGCGCGACACGCCCAAAGAGCAGCGTTGCGCGCAGCGACTGAAGAGGAAATGTTCCTGCTGTTAGACAGCGATGGAGACGGGGTCATCTCCAAAGAGGAACATAAAAATGCCAACCTGCGTGAAACCAGAGCACTGGCGCAGAAACGTGCCATGTTCAAACAACTGGATAAAGACCAGGATGCTCTGTTAACGCCAAGTGAAATGCCCGACCCGGCAGAACGCCTTCGCCAGGCTGATACAGACAATGACGGCTCTGTGACCCGAGCTGAAATGCATGCAGCGCATGCCCTGCGACGCAGCAATGCGCAAAACAGGGCTAAGGTTGAGGCGGGTTAACACCCATCCTGTGACCTCGCCTTCGGACGAAATTCTTATGGCGAAAGTCCAACAAGGTGATCAAGCTGCGTTTGCGCAGCTTGTTCATCGCCATGTTGACGCGCTTTACAGCTATGCGTTGCGCCTGAGTAGATCGCCTGCCAACGCTGAAGATCTTGTGCAGGAATCCTGGCTTTCCGCCTGGACCCATGCAACCAGCTTCGACCCGGCAAAGGCAAAACTAACAACATGGTTACACCGCATTTTACACAATAGATTTATCGACGGCACTCGTAAAAAAGTCGAGGTATCCGACGCAGAAGCGATCGACGCAGCCCTCGCCGGTGGCAGTCTTGGCGATAGTATTGCGCTCGAAGAGCGTTTAGCAGCCTTGAACCAGATGATTGATCAGCTGCCGAGCGAGCAGAGGGCCGCACTGGCACTGCGCCACTTCCAGGGGTTTGGAAACAAAGACATCAGCCACATCCTGGGCATTTCAGTGCGCGCGGTAGAATCTTTACTGGCACGTGCTCGACGGACTCTACGTGGCCAGGAACAACAGATACAAGCAACAGAGAAACAGACAGAATCAACTGATGACGGAAATAGCCTCCATGAATGACAGTGAATTAGATGCCGCCCTTGCCGATCTGGCCGCACAGCGCCCCGCTGCGCCAAGCTATCTTGCCGGGCGCATTGTGGCCAACCTGCCAGAACCCAATGCGTTTGAATTCATCAGAACCTGGCTGCTGCGTTCCGTGTGGCGCGGTGCAACGGCGTTGATTCTGCCGCTGGCGCTGGGTTTTGTGCTGGGGTTAGGTAACCGTGTAGAGCAGGATGAAAGCTGGGCAGAAAGTGAAAGCCTGGTATTTGCTGACACGCTTCTGGAGTACGACAGCAATGAAATCTAAATGGATCGCCGCACTGCTCATCACCTCAGTGGTGCTTAATCTTTTGCTGATTGGCTTTATCGTTGGCAAGCGCGCCATGCCTGAAGTGGGTGGCGATCCAACGCGGCACTATCCACGCTGGGTACGAACGCTACCCGAGCCCAGGCGTGAGGCATTGCGGCCGCTGTTACGCTCACATATGCAGGAGATACGCCCTTCACTGCGCGAGCTACGATCCTTACATCGCAATCTTCGAGCAGCAATTGTTGCCGAGCCATTCGACGCAGTTGCACTGAATAACGCGCTGACCGCCATGCGCGGCCAGAATGACAAGGTCCAGGTGGTATCACACAACTCATTTGTCGATTTTGTCGCTACACTGACACCTGAAGAAAGAAAGCAGCTGGCACGAGACGTCGGACGCGGCAGACCACGCGGCGGCAACGGACACGAGCCCGACCGCGGAAATAGATCAAATGAGACAAGATGACCCTGACCGAAACTGTAGCGCTGTTCTTTGAGCACTATCAAAAAAGCCATCCGGTTCTAACCACCCAGCATGACCCGCAATGGCCTTCACCTTGTGAGGTCGGCGAGCCCTACGATGACGCTGACGGCAATCCGATCATTGCCTGGCAGCCAGTCAAAAGGCACCTCAGCGAGGACGATTTTGCAGGGCTGGAGAACGCACTGGAGATGCCGATCCATCCGGATGTAAAAACCCACTATGGTGCTTTCTGGTCAGCCAACCTTGAAGCTGAAGCACCCGACGGACACGTCACCTTGTTGTATCTCTGGAATCCTACAGATGCCGAACGATTGATCGAGAACCTGATTGGCCACGCGGTGGCTTGCCGCCATAACAGAACACCTTTCTCTGTCTTCTTCGCCTGTACCGAACCAGATTCTGAGCTGTTCCTGACCATCAACAACACTACCGGCCAGGTCCAGTTAGAGGAGCCAGGCAAAGCACCACTGCGTGTTGTGAGCGATAGCTTGCAGACTTTTATGAGCCAGTTAGTGCCTGCAGCAACGTTTTAGTCCACCACCCGGCTGGCTGATGCCATTCGATAACGGGGCTTCGATGCAGTATGTGAGTGCTTACTTACACTTAAGACTTCATTGGAACGTCCAAGCGTATCTGCGGCGAAGATGCCGACAATGACCTCCGCACTGACTTTTTGCCATTCGCTGGCGGAAAAACCAGCAGCGCCAGTTTCATCTTTCTGACGTGCGAAACCCCGCAGGAGCAAAGGCACTAAGAGCAACAGGGCTCGATTTAGCTCGTGGCTGGCTGTTCCTCTGGTTGCCAAATCAGATTGTGGGTCGACAGACGATGCAAAGTCAGGCCACAACTTCTGCAGTTGTTGATCTAGAAAATGACGTGTACTTTCCGACAATCCATTTTCAGCTGATCGAAGAACCAGGCGTTGCTGCTGATACACCGCCGCAATAAGGCCTTCACGATCCCCAAAGTAGTGATAAATCAGCCGCTTGTTGCAGCCTGCAGCGGCCGCAACAGCATCTACCCGCAATCCGGCATCACCCTGTTCAAGCATCAATTTCATCGCCGCTTCTAAAATAGTGACGGCGGTATCTGAGCGAGAAGTAACCATATGGTTACTTTAGTTCGGACACCCCTCGCGCGCCAGCGTTTATTTAAGGGCACCGTGTAACTATATAGTTACCTAATTGGAACAAAACTTTTCATTCCATTTCTTCAATATCGAAGGCCACAATTTCTGCAAAATCCTCCATTAGCCAGAAACATGGCACACTGTGGATCATCCGGCGTCAGAAACCGGTCGAATCCCACAACTCACCGACACAAGCCTTACCAACAGCAACGTTTTAATCGATTTCCGCACGTAACCTCTCTCACCTCACAATG
This sequence comes from uncultured Pseudomonadaceae bacterium, assembly GCA_965368205.1. GTDB lineage: Bacteria > Pseudomonadota > Gammaproteobacteria > Pseudomonadales > Azotimanducaceae > UBA4421. Next base: position 9,629 of record CBDUMB010000074.1, read on the forward strand.
TGACGGAGCGCACATGATTGAAGTGACATTTAACGCCGCCGACAATACGGCATGCTTAGTCTGCGCAGGGAACTTATCCCTGAAAGATATTGTGCACGGGGTACGACAATGGGTGCAGCACACTCGCTACGCTGCAGACATAAACCTGCTCTGTGACGTCAGCCAGGCGCACTGGCAACAGGCCATCGCCGATTTTCTACAGGTCAGTGAGGCTGTTGTTGAGCGCATCAATCAAGACTGGCAGGGTCGCAAAATAGCCATCGTCACCAACAGCTATACCGAAATCGCCCTGATCGAGAACCACCTTGGCGCAATGGGCTGGAACGCCGAGTGGCGCGGCTTCATGTCTACTGAAGCCGCAAAACAGTGGCTGGTCGAACCGGACACCCAGACCGCCAACGCCAGCTAGGGCTGAAGGCTCAGAGCGTCGGCGGCCTGGGTCTGGCAAGGAGCACGGCAGCCGCTAACAGAACAAGCATCAGCAGATAGGCACTACTGCCGAACTTCAGCGCATAACTGGCATCAACTAAGCCAACAATCTGGCTGGAGAGCCAGGGGCTGATGGCCGTGCCTGTTGTTGCGCCGAGCAGCAGGCTGGACACCAATCGGGGCGACGCTATCGCA
>CBDUMB010000075.1:0-10210 GCA_965368205.1 uncultured Pseudomonadaceae bacterium
GAAGCGTCTAACAAGGCTTTGGACGGGATACAACCCCAATTCAGGCAGGTGCCACCCAGAGTGGGTTCACCATCTCTACCTTTGTCTTTTTCGATACATGCGGTTGATAACCCCAGTTGGGCGCAACGGATTGCTGCAGCATATCCTCCAGGACCGGCACCAATGACAACAACGTCGTACTGTTCACTCATAGCTATAGTTCCAAAAGAATTCGTGCTGGATCTTCGATCATACCTTTGATGGCTACCAGGAACTGTACCGCTTCGCGTCCATCGATCAGCCGGTGATCATAAGATAACGCCAGATACATCATGGGTCGCACCACAACCTCTCCATCTACCACAACTGCACGATCTTGAATGGTGTGTAATCCAAGAACACCGGTCTGCGGCGGATTCAAAATGGGTGTGGACATCAGCGAGCCAAACACGCCGCCATTAGAAATGGTGAAGGTGCCGCCAGCCATGTCTTCCAGGGCCATCTTGCCAGACCGGGCTTTTTCACCGTAAGCGTTAATCTGGTCTTCGATCTGGGCCAGACTGAGGGCGTCTGCATCGCGCACCACGGGTACAACCAATCCCTTTTCTGTAGAGACGGCAACGCCAATGTCGTAGAAGCCATGATAGACAATATCATTGCCGTCAATGGAGGCGTTTACTGAAGGGAAACGCTTCAGGGCTTCGACTGCAGCCCGGAGGAAAAAGGACATGAAACCCAATCGCGTGCCATTGTGCGTCTTCTGAAACTGTTCCTGATACTTCTTGCGCATCGCAACAATGTGCGACATATCAACTTCGTTGAATGTCGTCAGCATGGCTGCGTTGTGCTGCGCTTCGACCAGTCGTTTGGCGATACTGGCACGCATACGGGTCATGGGAACACGTCGTTCCACGCGTTCGCCGTCAGCGTCCAGGCCGAGCAGGCTATCGTCCATTCCTGCAGTTGAAGGTGTCGCTTGTGCAGGTGTCGCTCGCCCAGGCGCTGAAGGCATTTGGGCAACCGCTCTGGCAACATCTTCTTTGGTGATGCGGCCGTCACGCCCGGTGCCGGTGATCGTATCAATGCTGACACCAGATTCAGCGGCAACCTTGCGCGCCGCCGGACTTGCGATCTTATCCTCATCGGAGGTTGGTTCACTGCTTTCGGCTGGGGTGGACGATTGCGCGCTGGGTTCGTCTGCGGATTCTGAGGCCTTGCTCTGAGCGGGCGCTGCGTGTTCACCTGCCTCAAAACGTGCGATGACCTCTTCAGATTCGACGATATCACCTTCGGCTTTAAGGACTTCAACGAGCACGCCGTCGTCCGGTGCAACCACTTCTATGACCACTTTGTCTGTTTCAATATCGGCTAACAGGTCATCACGGCTGACGGGCTCGCCAGGCTGTTTATGCCATTGTGCAACCGTTCCTTCGGTGATCGACTCCGGAAATGTGGGGGCCTTGATGTCCATATTGTTTCTTAAGTACCTTTACTTTTTGTTAACCAAACAGCGCGTCATTGACTAACTGCGCTTGTTGTTCGTTGTGTATTGAAGCGTAACCGACCGCCGGCGCCGCATAGGCGTCACGACCAGCATAGGCCAGATAGAGACTTTCATCTCGGGCCAGAATGGTGCGTCGCAGACGGTGCTGGGTTGAGTACCAGGCACCCTGGTTCATCGGTTCTTCCTGACACCAGACAACCTCTTTAAGGTTCGGATAAGGTTCCAGGGCCGCTGCAAACTCTTCCTCCGGGAAGGGATAAAGCTGCTCGAGACGAATGATGACAACATTGTCGGCTTCCGCAGCTCTGCGGGCTTCAAGCAGGTCGTAATAGACCTTGCCGCTGCAGATCACCAGCCGCTCAACCTTTTCGGCAGGAATAGGATCTATTTCGCCAATAACATTGCGGAAGTAACCGTCACACATGGCGTCAAGTGTGGAGACCGCCAGCTTATGGCGCAGCAGCGATTTTGGCGTGAGTGCAACCAACGGTTTTCTTGTTGGGCGCAACGCCTGCCGTCGCAGCATGTGATAAACCTGCGCCGGGGTCGATGGCACACAAACCTGCATATTATGTTCGGCGCACAGCTGTAAAAAGCGTTCCAGGCGGGCTGAAGAGTGTTCGGGACCTGCCCCTTCAAAGCCATGTGGTAACAGCATCGTTAAGCCGCACAGGCGAAGCCATTTGGTTTCACCGGAGCTGATGAACTGATCAATGACCACCTGCGCGCCGTTGGCAAAATCGCCAAACTGCGCTTCCCAGACAACCAGCGTGTTGGGTGCAGTGGTTGCATATCCGTATTCGAATGCCAGCACAGCTTCTTCAGACAACAGAGAATCGTAAAGGTCAAAAGTGACATCTTCCCGCAACAGATTCAGGGGAATAATGCGTTTGCCTGTTTTCTGATTGTGATGCGCAGCATGCCGATGGGAGAACGTACCCACACCAACATCCTGTCCCGTCAGACGCACGGGCACTCCCTGATCGATGAGGGTTGCGTATGCCATGGTCTCCGCAAAGCCCCAGTTAACCGGCATGGCGCCAGCGGCCATTTTGTGACGATCTTCCAGAATTTTCTGAACCTGGCGATGCACTGCGAACCCTTCAGGGAGGTTGCCCAGCCGTCCCGACAGCTCTTTAAAGCGGGCCTTGTCAAAGGTGGTATCTGCCACGGTACGCCAGTCATGCCCCAGGTATGGTGTCCAATCGACAAACAGCTTTTCATCCGGTTCCTGCACGATGGACAGCGCCACATTACCGCCAGATTCAAGTTTCTCGCGATTTTCTTCCGCCAATGCGTCCGCTTCCGCTGTGCTCACAATGCCTTGCGCAATCAGTTGCTCTACATACAGTGTCCGCGTAGTCGGATGAGATCTGATTTTCTGGTACATCTGAGGCTGAGTTTTCATGGGTTCTTCAGCTTCGTTGTGACCGCGACGACGGTAACAGACAAGATCGATAACCACGTCAGTGCGAAACTGCATCCGATAGTCAGCTGCCAGCTGGGTGACAAACACAACAGCTTCCGGATCGTCGCCATTAACGTGGAAAATTGGTGCCTGCACCATTTTAGCCACTTCGGTACAGTATTCCGTGGATCGCGCATCGATCTGCCGATGGGTAGTGAAACCAATCTGGTTGTTGATGATGATATGGATGCTGCCGCCGGTTTTGAATCCGCGGGTTTCGGACATCTGGAAGGTTTCCATGACGACACCCTGGCCTGCAAAGGCTGCATCACCGTGGATGATGATCGGCGCAACCTTACCACCTTCGTAGTCCCGGCGGCGGTCCTGACGTGCCCTTACAGACCCTTCAACCACCGGATTTACAATTTCCAGGTGCGAGGGATTGAACTGCAACGCGAGGTGCATTTCGCCACCAGGGGTCATAACGTTTGAAGAAAAACCCTGATGGTATTTGACGTCGCCGGAACCTTCGTTGCGGGTGACTCTACCGTCGAACTCATCAAACAGGTCTGAAGGATTTTTTCCCAGCACGTTAACCAGGACATTCAAACGGCCGCGGTGTGCCATTGCGATGACGGCTTCTATAACGCCTTTGGAGCCGAGTCGCTGCAACAGTTCGTGCAACATCGGGATCAGGCTTTCACCCCCTTCGAGACCAAACCTTTTTGTGCCAGGATAACGACGGTGTAAATACTTCTCGAGACCTTCAGCCGCGCCAAGTCGTTCCAGAATGGCGTGTTTTTGTTCTGCTGAAAAGTTCGGGCGGCTGCGCGCTGTTTCCAGTCGCTGCTGCACCCATAGCTGCTCTGATGCATCTACGATATGCATATATTCTGCGCCGATAGAGCCGCAGTAGGTGCTTTCCAAAGCATCAACCAGGTCGCGCAGTTTGGCGCTGCCTTCACCATAGTGGAAAGTTCCGGTTTGGAACGTTTCGTCCAGATCAGCAGGCGAAAGGTGATGATAGGCCAGATCAAGGACCGGCATGCTGGGTCGGTCCATCATGCCCAGCGGATCAATATTGGCTTTTTTATGACCGCGGTGACGATAGGCGGAAATCAGATCCTGCACGCGCATCTGCTTCGCTTCATGCTCAGTCGAGATGCGGGTCGCCACTTTCTCAGGTTTGGCTTTCAGACGGTTTCGACCGAGCCGTTCAAAGTGATTTTCGACGGCTAAACGGGGCGTGTCAGGGCCTACAACACCCTCTACCATGGGCAGCTGTTCAAAATAGCTGCGCCAATTGGCCGGTACAGTATTGGGATCGGTCAGGAACGATTCATACATAGATTCTATATATGCAGCGTTCTGGCCACTCAGGTGAGAACTGCGCAGCATGCGCTGCATGTATGTGTCGCTCAAAATTCAGCCTCCGTCAGGCACTTTGTGCGCCTGGGTCAAAAACACAAAAGCCCGTCACGACACCATCGCGACAGGCTTGTTGTTCGGCGTTGTCATTCATCAACGTCAGCCGTCTTAGGTACCTCCTAGGTACCCTGCTGCATTAGCATAGTGCGGATCTTACCAATTGCACGCGTTGGGTTTAATCCTTTCGGGCAGACATTGACACAATTCATGATGCCACGGCAGCGAAATACACTGAAAGGGTCATCCAGATTGGACAGGCGCTCAGCGGTGGCTGTGTCCCGCGAGTCTGCCAGGAAGCGATAAGCCTGCAGCAGTCCTGCCGGGCCAATAAATTTGTCAGGGTTCCACCAGAAAGATGGGCAGGAGGTAGAGCAACACGCGCATAGAATACATTCGTAGAGTCCGTCCAGTTCTTCACGGTCTTCCGGTGATTGCAGCCGCTCTGTAGCAGGCGGCGGCGTATCGTTGATCAGGTAGGGCTGTATTTTTTCATACTGTTTGTAAAACTGGGTCATGTCGACAACCAGATCGCGCACGACGGGCAAACCCGGTAGTGGGCGCAGGATCAGCTTGTTGCGTTTCACGACGGTTGAAACCGGCGTGATACACGCCAGACCATTCTTGCCGTTCATATTCATACCGTCTGAGCCGCATACACCTTCGCGACAGGAGCGACGATAGCTCAGCGTTGGATCCTGGTCTTTCAACAGCGCCAGCACATCCAGGACCATGAGGTCTTTGCCTTCTGGCAAGTCCACTTCCATGTCACGCATGACGGGCACGTCATCTACATCAGGGTTGTATCGATAAACACTTACTTGCATGTTTTAGCGTCCTTAAACGATCTAGTAAACCCGTTCTTGGGGTTCAAATGTGGGTACTGTTTTGGGTTCGAAATTCACGCCCCGTTTAGCTAACCGCTTGTCTTCAGGGAAATATAATGAGTGACACAACCAGTTCTCGTCGTCACGGGTCTGATAATCATCCCGCGCATGGGCGCCGCGACTTTCTTTGCGGCCTTCTGCCGCGAGCGCGGTGGCTTCGGCCACTTCCAATAGGTTGTCCAGTTCCAGTGCTTCCAGGCGGGCGGTATTAAACGCGTTAGATTTATCCGGCAGATGTGCTTTGCCGATGCGTTCGCGCAATTCTTCCAGTTTGGTGACGCCAGTCTGCATATGCTCTTCCGTGCGGAAAACGCCGAAGCTGTTCTGCATAACGGTCTGCAGTTCTTTTTTCAGGCTGGAAACGGATTCGCCACTGCTGGACTCATTCCAGCGATTGAGGCGCTGCATAGCCATTTCCAGATCAGAATCGCTGGCGCTGCGATAGGAGACGCCCTGACGCATCACTTCCTCAATATGCATGCCCGCAGCGCGACCAAACACAATGAGGTCAAGCAGCGAGTTACCGCCCAGACGATTAGCACCGTGTACGGATACACAGGCGGCTTCGCCTGCTGCATAGAGCCCATCAATCTGCACATCTTTGCCGCTGCTGTCCTGGGTCAGAGCCTGACCGCTGACCTGTGTGGGCACGCCGCCCATCATGTAGTGACAGGTAGGTACCACCGGAATCGGTTCTTTCACTGGGTCAACGTGGGCAAATGTTCGAGACAGCTCCAGAATGCCAGGTAAACGGCTGTTGAGCACTTCTTCACCCAGGTGATCAAGCTTCAGGAAGACATGGTCGCCTTCCGGTCCGCAACCTCGTCCTTCGAGAATTTCGATGACCATGGAACGGGCGACAACATCACGTCCGGCAAGGTCTTTCGCATTTGGGGCATAACGCTCCATGAAGCGCTCACCGTCTTTGTTGATCAGGTATCCGCCCTCACCACGACAACCTTCGGTAACCAGGGTGCCAGCACCATGGATGCCGGTGGGATGGAACTGCCACATCTCCATGTCCTGCATGGGAAAACCTGCACGCAGTGCCATGCCTGCGCCGTCACCGGTACACATCAGGGCATTTGTGGTTGAAGCATAAATCCGCCCTGCACCGCCGGTTGCCAATACCGTCGCACGAGACTCCACATATACGGTCTCGCCGGTTTCCATACAGATGGCCACAACGCCGGTGACCACGCCGTCCTGGTTCTTGACAAGATCAACCGCAAACCATTCATTCAGGAAGGTTGTGTTTGCACGGATGTTGCCCTGATAGAGTGTGTGCAGCAGTGCGTGACCGGTACGGTCCGCGGCGGCACACGTGCGAGCAGCCTGTCCGCCTTTGCCAAAGTCTTTAGATTGACCACCAAATGGGCGCTGATAGATGCGGCCATTTTCAGTTCGAGAAAACGGTAACCCCATGTGTTCCATTTCGAAAACCGCCTGGGGGCCTTCAGAACACATGTATTCGATCGCGTCCTGGTCACCGATGTAGTCGGAACCTTTGACGGTGTCATACATATGCCAGCGCCAGTCGTCGTTTGGATCATCACTGGCAATTGCGCAGGTGATACCACCTTGTGCCGAAACCGTGTGGGAGCGTGTTGGGAAAACCTTGGAAATTACCGCGGTTTTAAGTCCGGATTGCGCCAGTTGCAGGGCTGCACGCATCCCCGCACCGCCGCCACCGACTATCACACCGTCAAATTCCATTTTTCTTAGAGTTGTCATGCTTGTTTACCTAAATTCTTAAAAACGCTCAAAACTGCCAGATGAGTTGCAGTGACCACACCATATAGACGAATAACACCAACATGCAGATCATCTGGTAGGACACGCGTACAACCGTAGCGCTACCACCGATGTGTGCTTCTCGCAGATAGTCTGTGCCGATGGTCCACATGCCCACCCAGGCGTGTGCGGCGATGGACAGTGCGGCCAGGGTGCTGAACAGCTGCATCGGCGTTGACCAGAAGAAAGTAGTCAGACTTTCATAAGTGATGGGTGTCGTGCCGAGGAAAAAACCCAGCAGACAGAAGGTGTAGGCTGCCAGGATGAACGCAGTGGCACGCTGAATAACAAAATCTGCCAGCCCGCTGCGCGTGAGGCTCATGACCTGAGTTACCATAACAAAGCTCCTAAAACAGCAGTGATGACAATGGTTAAGACGATGACCAGCCACGCGCCAATCTGCGCAGCTTTTATCGAATCACCAACATGAAAATCGAGCATCAGGTGTTTTAACCCTGCAACGATGTGGTAGACCAGTGCCAGCAGTAATCCCATGAGAATGAATTTTGCCAGCGGCTGCTGCAGGAGTTGCACAGATTCGGCAAACCCCGCAGGAGAGCTCAAAGCCAGATCAAGGGCGTAAAAGCTGAAAGCGACGCCAACAAATAACACCACTCCGGTAATCCTGTGGGTGATAGATGTAATGGCAGCCACCGGCCACGACATTTTAAGCAAGTTTAAATTGACAGGGCGATCTGTCTTCATTGATTGAATCCCAAGTTTAATCCGCGGTACGTGCCGTAAGAGCAGGTTTGTACTGGTCGAACACGTGTTTCTATTTTGTACCTGAAAGGGCCAACGGCGTGATGCAAGTTCTAATTGCTTGTGAGTCTCTGGTTTGGAGTCGCAACATCTCTTTGCGCTTACCCAGATAGCAAACCGAACCCCGACTTTATAGCTGGCAGTGCAGGCGCACGTATTCTAGTGGTCTTGCAAGGCAATGCCAAGGCAGCATTGATATTACATTGGTCTATTTCACATCGGCCGGTGACCGGCAGGGCCTGAACCATCATACAGATCCTGTGCTAGGATGCGCGCCGCTCGCTTAGACAGGATTGCTATGCATGATGCCCCGAATGATCAGACCACTTATTCTACTGCCCCTGATGCTGCACGCGGCCGGCGGTTACACCGATGTTGCCGATACACCCGCGCCGATCCTGGTTGAGGCAGATGCGTTTCACGTTGACCTCCAGACCGAGCAGGCGATCTGGCAAGGCAATGTGCAGGCCACGCAAGGTCGGACCACGTTTCGCGCAGGATCGCTGACGCTCAATCTTGAGCAGTTGGGGGCCCAAGCCGGGGTATCTGCAGCGCCGCGCGACGCCGCAGAAGCACCACAGGACGCTTATCAGCTGAGCGCTGATCGGCTCAGCTATGACCTTGAAGCAGGTCAGATTTCCGGCAGCGGCAACAGCGAATTGCGGCGCGGACTGGAATTGATTCGGGCAGAGGACATTGTTTATCAGGTTGAGCAGCAAAGGGTGCAGGCGCGCCCCGCCGCTAATGGTCGAGTGCAGGTGCAATTCTTCAGTGCGCCAGGGCAAACCCTGTTTCCCATCAGTGCCGCTGACTGAGCGCACAAAAACAGCCAACAAAATTCCTCAACATCAACTAGTGATTGACCAGGCAACGGTGCTTTAATAGGCTGCGTAACCCGTTGTGCGGTTGACACTATCGCAGGCAATCGGGTTCTAGATCCCGTAATCAGGATCTCGTAAATAGAACAAAGGCACACTGCCAGAAAGCAAAGGCAGAAAGTCCGAGAACAAAGGCACAAGCCAAAATACAAAGGCAAAAAGCCACTAAACGCAAAAATCCGATAGTTTATGCTATCCAGCAGGTGCCAGGATGTCTGGTCTGCTGCTTTAATCTGGGAGGATACATGGCGAATAAAGCCACCAAGACCGCAACGCTTTCTATAGAGGGCGTCGATACACCGATAGAGCTACCCATTTACTCGGGTGTAGAAGGTCCAGATGTCATTGACGTTGGCAAGCTGACCTCACAAGGCTATTTCACCTACGACCCTGGTTTTGTTTCTACCGCTTCCTGCGATTCAGAAATAACCTACATTGATGGCGACCAGGGCATTCTGCTGCATCGCGGCTACCCCATTGACCAACTGGCCGAACACTCCAACTACCTGGAGCTGTGTTACCTGTTACTCAATGGAGAACTACCCAGCGCTGCAGAGAGCGAGACCTTCGTGGATACCATCAAGAATCACACGATGGTGCATGAACAGCTGCGCAACTTCTTCCAGGGTTTCCGTCGTGATGCTCACCCGATGGCCATCATGTGTGGTGTCACCGGGGCGCTGTCGGCGTTCTACCATGATTCGCTGGATATCGATAACGTGGAACACCGCCGCATTACCGCGCATCGTCTGATCGCAAAAATGCCTACCCTGGCGGCGATGAGTTATAAATATTCCCTCGGTCAGCCGTTTATCTATCCCCGCAATGACCTCAGCTACGCGGAAAACTTTCTGCATATGATGTTTGCCACGCCGTGTGAGGAATACAAAGTCAGTCCAACCCTTGCCAAGGCTATGGATCGCATCTTTCTGTTACATGCGGATCACGAACAGAATGCCTCGACCTCAACAGTGCGCCTGGCAGGCTCCACCGGTGCCAACCCGTTTGCGTGTATCGCCGCAGGCATTGCAGCGTTATGGGGGCCTTCACATGGTGGCGCAAATGAAGCTGTGCTCAACATGCTTGATGAGATTGGCAGCGTTGATAACATCGATAAGTACATCAAGAAAGCCAAAGATAAAGATGACCCGTTCAGAATCATGGGTTTTGGTCACAGGGTGTACAAGAACTACGACCCTCGCGCCAAAGTCATGCAGCAGACCTGTCATGAAGTGCTCGAAGAGCTGGGGGTGCAGGATGATCCGATTCTGGAAATGGCCCAGGCGCTGGAGAAAATTGCCCTTGAGGACGACTACTTTGTCAGCAAGCGCCTCTACCCTAATGTTGATTTCTATTCAGGCATCATTCTGAAAGCGATTGGTATTCCAGTGGAAATGTTTACGGTCATCTTTGCGACCGGACGTACACCTGGATGGATTGCGCATTGGAATGAGATGATCAGCGGGCCTTACAAGATCGGCCGTCCCCGACAGCTTTACAAAGGTTATGCCCAGCGGGACTACAAAGCCATCGATAAGCGTTAAATCAGGCCTGTGTAAATGAACGGTCTGCG
>CBDUMB010000076.1:0-10177 GCA_965368205.1 uncultured Pseudomonadaceae bacterium
AGGAAACCTTCAGTATTTATGGTCGCACAGTCACCGCGCCGAGAACGGCGGCCTGGTTTGGCGATGATGGTTTGAATTATCGTTACAGCGGTATTGACCATGCAACCTCGGGTTGGCCTGGGCAACTGATTGATCTGCACAAGCGGGTAAACGAAAGGGTAGGCTGCAGGTTCAACTTTGTGTTGCTCAATCGATACGATGATGGCAGCCAGTACATGGGCTGGCATCGTGATGACGAGGCCGCCGCGGATCCTCTCATTGCTTCACTGAGCCTGGGTGGCTGCCGCCGGTTTCGGTATCGGGCTGGTCCTGGAACTGCTTCTACGGCCATTGATCTCAATGCCGGTTCGTTACTTATATTTGATGGCCGACTACAACACACGTTGACCAGAACTGCGCGACATGTGCCTGTGCGCATTAACCTTACTTTCAGGTCGATTCATTGATGCAGTTACACAAGGATATGCCCATACCGAACACGCTTGCGCTCCCGGCCAGGGCAAAAGTAGGCATACGCGCAATTTCGATTGAAGATGTGCAGGAAGGCCAACGCTACAGTCAGAATCGCGGTCTGCCTTTTCTGACTTTGGGGGAGGGATCCAACGTGGTTGCGCGTAACTACGTGGCACAATTTGTTTGTCTGATGGGGCTGAAAGGCATTGAATTGGTGGCGGAGACACAGCGTGAGGTATTGGTTGACGTAGCCGCGGGGGAAAACTGGCATCAGACGGTCTCTTTTACACTGGCCCAAGGATGGTACGGGCTCGAAAATCTCGCTCTGATTCCAGGCTCGGTTGGCGCGGCACCTGTACAGAATATCGGTGCTTATGGCGTAGAGGTTGCCGCTTTTGTTGAGCGGGTTGAAATTGTAGATGCTCAAGGTGAGCGGCAGCTGCTGGATGTTGGCAGCTGTGGGTTCAGTTACCGTAATAGTATCTTCAAGGCGCATAAAGATTGGGTGATCACGCGATTGCGATTGCGTCTGCAAAAACAGCCTGACGTTGTGGTTGCGTATCCGGAGTTGCAGGCGGATCTTGCCGCGCACCATCATTCAGACCCCAGTCCTGAAGATGTATTTGCCTCAGTCCAGCGTATCCGGAGAAACAAGCTGCCAGATGTTAACAAAGCACCCAACGTTGGTAGTTTTTTTAAGAATCCGTTGGTTACGAAATCTTTTGCGTCATCTTTGCAGGAGCGTTTCGCGTGGCTGAAAGTATTCCATCAAAACGACGACGGTGACATGGTCAAATTAAGTGCAGCCCAGCTGATTGATCAGTTGGGCTGGAAAGATCGTCCCGCGCCGGAGGTAATGTGTTGGGAAACCCAGCCGTTGGTTTTGGTCAATCGAGGCAAAGCGGACAGCGATGCTGTCCTGAACTTTGCCGAATCGATTCGTGAGGACGTTTTATCTCACTTTGATGTTCACTTGGAGCTGGAGCCGTCAGTGTTGTTCTGACGGGTGCTGCTGTTACTCATCACGCCCTGTGCTTTAAGTTCAGCTTCACGCTGCCTGCGTTTGATCTCTCGTGGATCATTATAGGCGCGGGCAGGGCGCACTGGTGCAGGTTCAGCTGCAGGCTCCGGTGATGCAGCCTCCGGTGATGCAGCATCCGGTGATGCAGCCTCTACTTTAGCGGCTTCAGGTGCCGCTTTAACTTCTGGTTCAGGCCTGGGTGCTATTTCTGGCTCTGCTTTAGGCGCGCTCGCTGCCGCTGGTTTCGCCTCGGAAGCGGCTGTTTCTGCAGGTTTCGACGCTTTCTCATTGTCGCGTTGGGGTGCAGGTACTTTTTCCACATCCTTGGCTGCAGCGTCAGGCGCGCTTTCTTTAGCCGGGGCTGTGTTGCTGCGGCTTCCAGCGGGCGCTTTTTTCTTTGCTTCCTCGGCTTTAGCAGCAGGTTGTTGCTCGAGCTCAGGTGATTCAGAAACCTCTGCTGCCGGCGTTTTCTTCGCCGCCCTGGCAGGTTTATCTGCTGTTGCTGCAGATGCTTTTGCAGCTACCTCTGGTTGATCCTGCTGGGCTTCTACGGCGGGTGTTTCAACCACTGCAGATGGCGTCGCGTCGCTGGCGTTGTCGTTCTCCGCGCTTTTCTTGTTTCTGTTACGCGGATCGTTAGAGGCTCTACCTCTTGGCTTGGCTGGTTTACGCTCGGCATCGTTTGCGCCGGACTTGTCATCCGATGAGGTTGTGCTTGCGATACCGCCAGCTGCATTTGATATAACCTCAACAGTGCTTTTTGTTTTGTCAGGGCCCTGACTTTTGAAGGTGGACTGGTTAGTCGCCGGCTTTGGCTCTGAACGGTTACGTTTGGGTGCGCGTTTGCTGCTTTCAAGTGCATCTTCGCTGGGCGCGCGCTCCGCTGCAGAAGGTCTGGGTTTTTTCGGACCTTCACGCTTTGGCGTGCTGGGCTTATCACCCGTTTCTTTCACGTCGCTCTTGTTGCGGGTCTCTGGCGTGTCGTTTTTGCGACTGCTGCGCTTTGGACGCTCGCTGTTATTTTCGCGTCTATTTTTGTCGCCCGCGTCATTGTCGCTGTTTTTTGCAGGTCTGCTCTGCTCAGGCTTGGACTGTGTGGACTTAGCCTGGTCACGGCTGGTTCTGCCGCGATTGCTGGTGCGAGACGGCTGCTCACGATCCTGGCGCTTAGCCGGTTGGCGAGTGCGATTTTCGGTTTTCCTGCCTGTCGATTGGCTATCGTCCTCAGCAGATGTTGGCTCGTCGCTGAACAGGTTTTTAACAAGTTTTGACCAGAATCCTGCTTTTGCAGTTGGTGTAGCTGCTGCTGCGACAGGGGCGGCAGCGGCTGGTTTTTCTGGCGTAGCCACAGGTGGTGGCGGTGGCTGTTGAGGCTGCAGGGTTTGTACTGCAGCTTGTGGCCTGTTGATAACAACACTGTCGTCTGGGATGTCTTCGTCACTTGCCTGATTGGCCAGTTCTGAGAGGGTTGAACTGGGGACAATGCCTTCTTCTTTGACGTGGTCATCTCGAAGTCGCTCAACAATGTAGTGTGGCGTATCGAGATTGGTGTTCGGAATGATGACAACATGGCAGCCGGTACGCTGTTCAATCTCGGCGACATCCTGGCGTTTCTCATTCAACAGGTAAGCCCCAACGGCCAGTGGTACCTGGACGCGCACAACGGCGCTGCGCTCTTTTAATGATTCTTCTTCAAGAATCCGAAGAATTGCCAGCGCCAGAGACTTGGTGTCTCGAATGCGGCCCTGACCATTACAGCGAGGGCATAAAACCGTCGTAATTTCTTCCAGCGACGGACGCAAGCGCTGGCGACTCATCTCCATTAAGCCAAATCTTGAGATCCGGCTGACCTGTACGCGCGCACGATCGACTTCCAGCGCATCGCGCATGCGGTTCTCTACTGCCCGCTGATTTTTCTGGTTCACCATGTCGATAAAATCGATCACGATCAGTCCACCGATATCCCGGATTCGCAACTGCCGGGCAACTTCGTCTGCGGCTTCCAGGTTGGTGTTCAGTGCGGTTTCTTCAATATCCGCACCTTTTGTAGCGCGTGCAGAGTTGATATCAATGGAAACCAGGGCTTCTGTCGGGTCAATGACAATGCTGCCGCCAGAGGGCAATTTCACCGTATGCTCAAAAGCAGATTCAATCTGACTTTCAATCTGATAGCGGCTGAAAAGCGGTATACCGTCACTGTAAGGTTTTACTTTTTCTTTGTAGTGCGGCATGACTTGGGCGATGAAAGCAGATGCTTCTGCGTAGGCCTCTTCACCTTCAATCAATACCTCACCGATATCACGGCGCAAGTTGTCGCGGATCGCACGCAACACCGCGCTGTTTTCCTGATAGATCAGGGACGGTGTTTTTTCTACTTCGTTGGCACTCTGGATGGCCTGCCAGAGTTGTAGCAGGTAAGCCAGGTCCCATTGTAATTCTTCTGCACTGCGACCAACGCCGGCGGTGCGGACGATGACGCCCATACCTTCGGGGATATCCAGGTGAGAAAGCGCTTCGCGGAGTTCGTCGCGATCTTCACCTTCAATCCGGCGTGAAATACCGCCTGCTCGAGGGTTGTTTGGCATCAGGACCATATAACGTCCTGCCAGACTGATGAAGGTTGTAAGCGCTGCACCTTTGTTGCCGCGTTCTTCTTTATCAACCTGAACCAGCACTTCCTGGCCTTCCTGCACCAGGTCCTGAATAGGTGTGCGTGAACCGCCTTCGCTCATACGTTTCTTGAAGTAACCACGGGCAATTTCTTTCAGTGGGAGAAAGCCATGGCGCTCAGAACCGAAATCGACAAACGCAGCTTCCAGGCTGGGTTCAACGCGTGTGATTCTGGCTTTGTAGATACTGGATTTTTTCTGTTCGCGGGATCGATTTTCGATGTCGAGGTCATTCAGTTTCTGACCATCAACCAGGGCAATGCGCACCTCTTCGGAATGGGAAGCATTGATTAACATTCTTTTCATGTTGGACTCTTAACGTGTCTAAAAATTAACGTACCGATCGTTAAACCGGCACGTCGTAATATCGACAACAAAGAGTGTTAGCCGCTGCTATTGGCAGGCTAGGAGGTTGCGCAGTCAAATTCTCGATCGCATGTTCGCGTCTGGTTATATACCTTCGGCTTATACATGCGGCATCAGCTCAAAGAGCTTTCTGCCTGGTTGCGGACTGGTTCCAGCTTGGTCTTTCGAGCTTCGCTGTATGAACTCAGTGCCGGTTACCGGCGAGCTTGCGCCACATTTTCGTTTCAACTTAGGCGGCGAGTGCGGATGAGCGCTTGCCGCTTCAGGGTCTGTATCTGTTCCTGGTGACAACAACGATGTGCAAGCGGGTTCTGGTGAGAGCCGGTGCCATGCGTTGGCGTCAAAATCTTTTCCAATAGTTCATCGACTAACAGGCGTTTATATGAGGGCTGGCGCATTCCGCGGATTGTCTAGCTGGAATGCCAATATTGCTCTTAGGCCGTCAGGGCGCACAATGTTGTCTTGACTCGAGGTGGGCAAATTAGTCGACATCTTTAAAGACAACTATTAACTCAACTGCAGCAGATGTAGTGCGCACGACGAGACCGGCTGATGTTAACATTGTTTGCTAACTCCTTAAAAGCCCTAAAGTTTATATGTTTTTACAGCCATGACCGTCCAGCATGTTGATATTCAGGACCCCGAAGACGTAGGGCAGCGGATTGACAATTTTCTGCTGCGAACATTGAAGGGGGTGCCGCGACAGTATGTGTATCGAATTCTGCGCCGCGGTGAGGTGCGAGTGAATGGCGGGCGCGTCAAGGCCAGCTACCGTATGAAACTCCATGACACCGTACGTATCCCGCCGACACGTTCGCGCCAGGAATTGCCCGTTGAGTACTCTGCGGACATTGAGGAAACGCTTAAAGCCAGCGTCATTTTTGAAGATGCGGACTTTCTGGTTCTAAATAAACCCGCCGGGATCGCTGTTCATGGCGGCTCCTCCATTCGATCGGGTGTTGTTGAGATTCTGCGCGATGTGTACGCCAACCCGCGCCTGGAGCTGGTGCACCGTCTGGATCGTGATACCTCAGGATGCCTGGCGTTGGCGAAGAAGCGCAGTGCTCTGCAGGTCGCGCAAGCCGCATTTCGCGAGCGCCGCGTGAAAAAGATTTATGAGCTGTATGTTCACGGTCTCTGGCCCCAGTCCACTCGGGTGGTGCAGCTCAAGCTGGAACGCTACGAGACTGCCTGGGGCGAGCGCAGAGTCAGAGTCAGCGCCGCCGGAGCGCAGGCACGTACAGATTTTGAAGTTTTGGAGCGCGCAGGTGATCGGGCAACACGTTTGCAGGCGACGCTGCACACCGGAAGGACACATCAGATCAGAGTCCATGCCAGTGCCAGCGGCCATGGCATTATCGGCGACGATAAGTACGCTGCCGCGCAGTCTGAACATCAACAGCCTGCAGGCGCCGGTAACGGAGCTGGCCAGATAGAGAATATTCCCAGGTTGTGTCTACACGCGCGCAAATTAACGATCCCCCTTGGTGCTGATGCCCTCAGAGTAGTTGCGCCGGTGGAGTCATCGATGGCCCAATTCTGGGCGTCATGTATGGCCGATAATGTCCCAGCCCAGAGACCTGAGAAACCCTGCGGTGGCGATCAGGGGTAATCCAATCAATGCGCTGGGGTCAGCTGCAGACACACTTTCGAAAAGGCTGATGCCCAGTCCTTCTATTTTGAAGCCACCCGCACAATCGAACGCAGGTTCTGCTGCAACGTACTGTTCAATGTCCCGCCTGGACAGTTGCCTGAACAGCAGTTCTGTGGGCACTACCGCCGCCAGCCGTTGTGTGTCGTCGTGAACAGCCACAGCGGTATAGAAGGTGGCAAGCTGGCCACTGCAGCCCGTCAGCTGTGCAATGGCTGCAGAGGCATTGCCGGGTTTGTGCAGTACGCGTCCATTGCAGTAGCCAACCTGGTCTGAACCGATGACCACACAACCAGGGTTATTCTGCATCACGGCGGCGGCTTTGCTGTGAGCGCCTGGTTTTTCTGCTTCTGAGGCCTGTTCCTCGGTCTGTGGATCTACCGCGGTAAACGTCAGATTCAGGGTCCGCAGGGCGTCTGCGCGGTAGTGGGAGGTTGACGCCAGGATCAGGCGTTTGCGCTTTTCTGATTCAGGCATGCCAGCAGGGCGGTGATAAAGTGAAAATTTGCATCGATTTACCTATAAATTCAGTGGCTTGTGCGGGTTTACATGGCCTGTTGAGATACCTATCATTGCCGCCGCCATGTCTGTGAACAAAAAGCCTGTCGTCAAAAAGTCTGAAAACAGCAAAAACTCACAAAAAGAGCGTCTCACAGAGTCAGTTGTACCGACCTATGTGGAACTGGCCAAAGCGGGTGCGAAGATCGCGCGCGATGTACCGACGCAGGCATGCCTCAGGCTTGCTGCAGAGTGTAAAAGTGTGGCGTCGGTAAAAACAGAGTTGCAGTTCTATTGGGACAAAAACTCTCGCATTGGTGTAAACGGACATGCGGAAGCTTTTGTAGAACTACAGTGTCAGCTTTGTGTTGAGCCGGTCTCCCGGCATTTGCAGGCAACAGTTGAAGGCGTGCTGGCAAGGTCTGAAATCGAGGCGCAAGCCTGGAAAGAGGAAGACGAAAAGCTGGACATTATTGTGGTCACAGGACCGCAATTAGATATTTTGGAATTGATCGAAGATGAGTTGCTTTTGCGCTTGCCTTCGCAAGTGTGCACTGACAGTGCTTGTGGTAATCGCCCGGCCTTGAGCTACGGTGAAGATCAGGGGCTATCGGCAGACACTTATAAACCGTTTGCGGCGCTTGCTGAATTAAAACAGCTCAAAGATGCTGCAGATAAATAGTAGCGCAAGTTTAACAATCTGAACTTTAGGAAAACCAATGGCTGTACAGAAGAATAAAGTGACGCGCCGTCGTCGCGGCACGCGTCGCTCGCACGACAGTTTAAGTAACCCGACATTGTCCGTAGATGAAACCACCGGTGAAACTCACCGACGTCACCATGTCACTGCAGACGGTTACTATCGCGGCCGTCAGGTCATCGCAGACAAAGAGTAATTCAGATGAGCGTCGGTGCCGTCTTCCCCGGTCAGGGAGCGCAAAGCGTTGGCATGCTGGCAGACCTTGCTGAGCATTTTCCCAGTGTTGTGCAGAAATTTGAACAAGCGTCGGACTATCTGGGCTTTGACGTCTGGAAAATGGTCCAGGAAGGTCCAGCAGAGGATCTGTCCGCCACGCAGAATACACAGCCGGTGCTGCTGACGGCTTCAGTCGCAATCTGGGACGTGTGGCAATCCCATGCTCCCGCACCTGAGTTTATTGCAGGGCATAGCCTGGGCGAATATTCAGCGCTGACCTGCGCAGGCGCCCTTGAATTTGCTGATGCGGTCAAATTGGTTCGCCTGCGTGGCGAGCTGATGGAAGCCGCTGTACCTCGTGGTCAAGGCGCTATGGCTGCGGTCATGGGGCTGCAGGATGAAGAAGTTGTTGCCTGTTGTGAGACAACCAGCGGCGTTGTTGTTGCGGCTAACTTTAATGCGCCGGGCCAGGTCGTTATAGCCGGCGCCGCAGCAGCGGTGCAGGAAGCTGCGGATGCCTGTAAGGCCGCTGGAGCAAAGCGGGCGGTCATGCTTGACGTTTCAGGACCCTTTCATTCGCCTTTGATGGCCAGCGCCAAGGCGGAATTTGCCCAAGCCCTGGGTGCCATTAATCTGCAGATGCCAGCTATGCATATTGTGCAGAACGTGAGTGGCGATATTCCAGCCAACGTCGATCAACTTCGAGATAACCTGCTGGCGCAGATTGCCGAACCTGTACTGTGGACCAAGTCGGTTAACAGGATGGTTGAGGGTGGTGTGGATCAGTTTGTTGAGTGCGGCCCAGGCAATGTGTTGGGTGGTCTTATCAAGCGTATTTCCAAAGGCACGCCAACAATGGGTCTGTCTTCACCAGACGCCCACGTCAGCTAATCACTCCAATCATCTGTAACAGAAATTTCCATGACTAAGAAAACTGCTTTAGTAACCGGTGCCTCCCGTGGCATAGGTGCCGCAATAGCCCGCCGCTTAGTCAATGATGGTTTTTTTGTTGTTGGCACGGCTACCTCTGCGGAAGGCGCGCAACAGATTGACACAACCCTTGGCGAGCAAGGTCTGGGTTTGCAACTTCAGTTACAGTCTGCGGATTCCATAGCAGAGGTGTTGAAAACCATCGCGGATCAGGCTGAGCCGCCGACAGTGCTGGTTAACAATGCCGGTGTCACGCGAGATAACCTGCTGTTGCGGATGAGCGAAGATGAATGGATGGATGTCATCGAAACCAATCTGAACGGGCTTTACCGGGTGACCAAGGCAGTACTCAGAGGTATGCTGAAAGCACGTTGGGGGCGTATCGTTAACGTGGGTTCCGTGGTCGCACGAATGGGCAACCCGGGGCAGAGTAACTACGTGGCATCGAAATCAGCGATAGAAGGATTTTCGCGCGCGTTGGCCTTTGAGGTTGCTTCGCGAAATATCACAGTAAATACCGTGGCGCCAGGTTTTATCGGCACAGATATGACGTCACAGTTAACCGACGAGCAAACTAAAATGATGCTCGAACGAATTCCGCTAGGCAGGATGGGGGAGGTAGATGAAGTAGCCGGCGCGGTAGCATACCTCGTCAGCGAAGATGCAGCGTATATAACAGGACAAACACTGCATATTAACGGTGGTATGTACGCCGCTTAGTATGCTTGTCAATAAATAACAAACTAACGTGCAGAGTGTGCTGCATGTGGAGGTCCAAAAGCTCGCTTGCGTTGCTTAAAACCCCTCTATAGAATGCGCTCGCCCTGCCTCCAGGAACCTATTTAGGGAGACCCCTTTAGCATGAGTAGTGTTGAAGAACGCGTAAAGAAATTAATTTGTGAACAGCTCGGTGTCAAAGAAGATGAAGTGAAAGACGATGCGTCTTTTGTGGAAGATCTGGGCGCTGATTCGTTGGACACAGTCGAACTGGTCATGGCGTTGGAAGAGGAATTCGAAACCGAAATTCCTGACGAAGAGGCTGAGAAGATCAGCACCGTCAAAGACGCTATCAGCTATATTCTAGCCCACCAATAGCGATGCTCCAGGCAAGTCCCTGAATGGGGAGTTGCCCTAGAGCACGATTGTGCATGCGTCTTCGGGCGCATGATGCGATATATGTGTGGAGCAGGCTGCAAGCGTCTGTTCTGTTCTGTACTATCTGTGTGGCCGTAATGCAGCTGTCTGGTTGGCGGCACACAAAGAATGTGATGCGCTATCGCGTGCACGGGGTACAAATGCGCTGGCAACGCAAATTTGTCGGCAAAGAGGGTGCAGACAACTGATATGAGCAGAAGAAGAGTCGTTGTAACAGGTCTGGGCATGGTAACTCCCATTGGGAATACCGTTGATGATTCCTGGCAGGCTGCAATTGCAGGCACCAGTGGTGTCGTTACAAATCCCTATTTTGATACCGAAGACTACAGCGCGAAGATTTGCGCGCCGGTGAAAAACTTCGATATTACCCAGTACATGTCCGCCAAAGAAGCGCGTCGAATCGATGGTTTCATTCAGTTCGGCATGGCCGCCGGCAGTCAGGCCATAGCGGATGCGGGGCTGGAGGATCATCCTGCAGATGCTGATCGCATCGGTATTGCCATCGGCTCAGGTATTGG
>CBDUMB010000077.1:0-10169 GCA_965368205.1 uncultured Pseudomonadaceae bacterium
TGGTTGCAGCCAAAGACCTTGAGCATCACACCATGGCCCTGGCAAAAGAACTGGCAGAAGGGCCGCAAGTAGCCATGCGCTTATTGAAACGCTCCATCTACAACGCCGCTGAATTAAGTTGGCCAGCTGCACTGGATGAAATCGCCGCTAAAACCGCCATCACCGATCACCATCCGGATGCAGCGGAAGGTGTAAAAGCTTTCAATCAGAAACGCACCCCTGAATTCAATGCCTGGTTGAACGGCAAGGAAGAGAAAGGCCATGGATAATCTGGTTACCTACAGCAGCACAAATGATATTGCGTTGATTACCATCAATCGCCCTGATCGCATGAACGCCCTTAACGAAGAGGTTATCGTCGGCCTGCAACAAGCCTGGCAAGAGTTTGAGGAGTCCACCGACAGGGTCGCAGTATTACATGCTGCGGGGGATCGGGCTTTTTCAGTCGGCGCTGATGTTAAAAATCCGCCTAAAGAGATGTGGCAGGGTGTCCCCAGCGTAGGCGCCACCAACAACAAGCCTATCATTGCCGCGGTCCATGGTTGGTGCATCGGGGGCGCTTACTGCATTGTGCAGATGTGTGACCTGGTGGTCGCCTCGGAAACTACCGTCTTCAAGTATCCCGAAGCACAGCTGGGGTTTACCGGCGGTTTGATCGCCAGCGCCGTGGCCCGAATTCCACACAAAGTGGCCATGGAATTCATGACCCTGGGTGAAGATTTTGATGCGCCGCGGGCGCAGGCTGTCGGCATGGTCAACAAAGTTGTCCCTGCTGGTACCGAGCTGGAAGCAGCTTTGGCCTGGGCTGAGGTACTGGCGAAATCTGCACCGTTAGTATTACAAACCGTTAAACAGTTTTCGCTGGCCACTTTAAACAAAAGTCCGGCAGAAGCCGCCGCCATTGCACGCGACCAGCTGTTAACCGTGCGCAGCAGTGAAGATGGTCAGGAAGGCGGACGTGCTTTCGCTGAGAAACGCACACCCGTGTTTAAAGGAAAATAACCGTGTCCGCTATACGATCAGTCACCGCCATTTTATTTTTCTGCTTCGCTGGATTTTACAGTTCCGCAGCCACTGCAAATGGCGAGTACATCGACATTGCGCCGAAGTCGGCGGAACAGATTCAACTGGTACTCGATACTCTCGACGAAACCATCAACAACGAAGTAGAAGGGCTGCCACCCATAGTGATGATGTTGCACGGTGACGAAGCCCACCGCTTTCTGCGGCGTAATTACGCTGACAACAAAGCCATGATCGACCAGAGTGCAAAACTTGCCGCCTACAACGTGGTTAAAGTACAGATCTGCGCCACCTGGTTGAAATCGAACAACTACGATAACAGCGACCTGTTCCCGTTTGTTTCCCCAGTGCCCTACGGCGCGGCAGAACTGGAACGCCTGGCCAGCGAAGAGGGTTACACTGAATACAGCGTCAACCTTTAAATGCAGCTATAACGACATCAGACGGAAGCAGTTGCGTAATTCAGTGATGAACAGCTCCGGTTGTTCAAACGCGGCAAAGTGCCCGCCTTTATCTAATTCGTTCCAGTAAACAATATTCTTGTAGCGCTTCTCCGCCCAGCTGCGCGGTGCAGGCACAATTTCTTTGGGAAAAATACTGCAGCCGGTTGGCAGCTTCACAGTATTGTCCTGACCGGCGGCAAACGCCTGATTAAAACTCTCCCAGTACAACCGACCGGATGAAGCACCGTTGCCCTGCCACCAGTAATACATGACGTTATCCAACAACTCTTCTTTTGTCAGGACATTTTCCGGATGGCCATCACAATCGGTCCACTCGTAGAATTTTTCAATGACCCACATCGCCTGACCTACGGGTGAATCCACCAACCCATAGCCTAACGTCTGCGGTCGGGTACTCTGTTGTTTTGAATACCCCGCACCCCACTGCTGATAGTATTGTGCGCCGGCAAGTGCCCGCTTATCCCCTTCATTCGGATTCTCCAGCGCCTCTTTGGTGGCGCGCACGTTAGGCATATTCACATGAATACCCGCGCAGCGTCCCCGGTTCTGGATTGCGATCGCGGTCGTCACCGCAGAACCCCAATCACCGCCTTGCGCAAAATATCTGTTGTAACCCAGGCGGCCCATCAACTCGTCCCAGGCTTGCGCAATCTTCTCTACTCCCCACCCCGTACCTGTGGGCTTGTCAGAAAACCCATAACCAGGCAACGACGGACAAACTACGTGAAACGCATCTCCAGGATCACCACCATTCACAGTCGGGTCTGCCAGAGCGTCTATCACTTTATGAAACTCAACCACAGAGCCCGGCCAGCCATGGGTAACAATCAGCGGTCGCGCCTGTTCATGAGGACTGCGCACATGAATAAAATGAATATCCAGGCCGTCGATACGCGTTTTGAATTGGGCATGTCGATTGAAGTAGGCCTGTCGGTCAGCCCAGCGGTAATCGTTTAACCAGTATTGCGCCAATTCCTGAGCGTACGCCAGCGGCACACCCTGATTCCAATCGCCTGTTGTTTCTGCTTCGGGAAAACGCGTCGCAGATAAGCGCGCATTCAGATCGTCAATCGCGGCCTGTGAAATGGCTAATTCAAAAGGGACTATCTCAGTCATCTAAAGCACCTCGTTGGTTCTGAACTGGATTAGCCTGCATTTCTCAGGCTTTAAGATGGTGGAATAAAAACGCCCAGTAATCGGCGTACTCATCAATAAGTTTCGACGTAGGCGTGCCCAGTCCGTGGCCGGCAGCGCTTTCTACCCGGAGTAATACCGGCGCATCACCCTGCTGCACAGCCTGCAGCTGGGCGGCATATTTAAAACTGTGCCCCGGCACAACTCTATCGTCAGTATCGGCGGTCCCCACCAGCATTGGAGGATACGTGCGTGGCATGAGATTATGATACGGCGAGTAGGCGTAAAGCGCCGCGAACTCATCAGCATCGTCAGCACTGCCATAGTCGTCTATCCAATAGACCCCAGCGGTGAAGTGATGAAAACGCAACATATCCATGACGCCAACCAGCGCTAAGGCTGCGCCAAACAGTTCAGGCCGTTGATTGACCACCGCGCCGACCAGCAGCCCACCGTTACTGCCACCCATAACGCCGAGGTGGGCAGGCCTGGTGTACCCTGCATCGATTAAATACTGAGCAGCGGCAATAAAATCGTCAAACACGTTCTGCTTCTGCAGCCTGGTGCCTGCGGCATGCCAGGTTTCGCCATACTCTCCGCCACCACGCAGGTTAGCAATATCGAACACGCCACCCTGCTCCATCCAGAGCGCACGGGAAATAGAAAAATCAGGCGTCAGGGAAACATTGAATCCTCCGTACCCATATAAGAGGGTAGGATTCTTACCATTGAGCTCGATACCCTTTTTGTGACAGATGAACATCGGCACGCGAGTACCGTCTTTCGACTCAAAAAACACCTGCTTCAGAACAAAATCTGACACATCAAGGGCCACCTGCACCTGCTTAAATACTTCCAGACGCTGATCTTCTAAAGACAGGCGGTAAACGGCAGGTGGATGGTTCAAGGCGGAAAAATCAAAAAATACTTCGTTGTCCCACTGGCGGCAGGTCACCGTCTGCACGCCACCCAGGCCAGGCAAATCCACGCTTTCAGCGTTATCACCCTGCAGATCAACAATCTTCAGGCTACTGGATGCATCCTGCAGATACCGCAACACCAGTTGCGTGCCGCACATTTGCGCACTGTCCAATACATGGTCTGACTCAGAGACAATCTCACGCGCCTGTTGCAGCGCCTCAACACCTGATTCAGGACGCACAGCGATGACGCGCCCATTGGGTGCGTTCTGATCCGTCAGAAAATAAAGCTCGCCCTCTACATGGCCAAGACAGGCGAAGTGATGCGCAAAGCCTTCAACCAGAAACCAGGGGTTCTGATCTGCCTCAAGATGTTGCACCAGAACCTGGTTACGCCGGTCCGTTCCGATCCCCACATCAATGACCAGATACGCGCTATCCTGGGTAACCTGCGCGTCATAACGCCAGTGCGGCTGCTCAGAATTATTGAAAACAAGGGTGTCATCCGATTGCTGCGTACCCAATCGATGAAAATACACGGCATTGTTCTGCGCCACCTGATGAAACTTGTCAGCGGTACCCTGGGGAAAACGACTGTAATAAAACCCAGTGCCGTCAGCCGCCCAGCTCAAACCGGTAAACTTCAGCCAGTTGAGAGTATCGTCACAATCCTCCCCACTGGACACATCAAGCACTCGGGCTTCGCGCCAGTCAGAGCCGTCCACCTGCACCAGATAAGCCAGGTACCTGCCATCGGGAGACACAAAATAGGCAGCCAGCGCGGTTGTACCTGTGTCGGACCACTTGTTTGGATCAAGCAGTACCCTCGGAGCGCTGTCCAGTCCGGTCTGAACCAGCACCTGAGCCTGGTTCATAAGGCCATCGTTGAAACTATAGAAGTACTGCCCCCCGCGCTTAACCGGCACGCCGTAGCGCGGGGTATCCCACAGTTGGGTCAGACGATTGTGTAAGTCCGCACGTTCCGGCAGACGCCTTAGATAATCACCGGTGACTTTCTGCTGCGCATCAACCCAAGCCCTTACCTGGGCGTCCTGACGCACATCATTTTCCAGCCAGCGATAAGGATCCGCCACCTTCGTACCGTGATAATCATCCACGTGATCCACAGTTTGAGTAGGCGGATAGATGAGCATAAAGCTTCCGGCCAGCGTGTTTTGTTTAAGGCAGCAGGTGGGCTACCGCATCACGTTCTTCGCCGAGTTCGGCAGCGGTGGCATCCATCTTACCGCGACTGAAGTCGCCAATCTCTATGCCTTGCTCAATCTGCCAGTCACCACCGCTACATCGAACAGGAAATGAGTAGATCAACCCTTCGTCGATACCGTAACTGCCATCAGAGTAAACACCCATGCTGACGATGCCATCACTGCCCAGCGCCCAGTCGTGCATATGGTCAATGGCGGCATTGGCAGCAGAGGCCGCACTTGAGGCGCCACGTGCTTCGATAATCGCGGCACCGCGTTGTTGTACGGTAGGAATGAAATCGTTTTCGTACCAGTCCATGTCAACCAGGTCCATGGCTGCCTGACCGGCCACGGTGGCGCGATGTATATCAGGATATTGCGTTGCCGAGTGATTACCCCAGATGCACAAGCCGTCGACATCGTTAATGTGTTTACCGGTTTTCTGTGCCAGCTGCGCCATGGCCCGATTGTGATCAAGTCGTGTCATCGCGGTAAAGTTGCGCGGATCAAGATCCGGTGCATTGCGCTGAGCTATCAGCGAATTGGTATTTGCCGGATTACCCACCACCAGGACTTTAACGTCTCGTGAAGCATGGTCGTTTAGTGCTTTGCCCTGCACCGAGAAAATGGCGGCATTGGCTTCGAGAAGATCTTTACGCTCCATGCCCGGACCACGCGGACGCGAACCTACCAGCAATGCATAATCCGTGTCTTTGAAAGCGACGTTTGCGTCATCTGTCTGTACCGTGCCAGCCAGCAGTGGGAAGGCACAATCATCCAGTTCCATTACCACCCCTTTCAGGGCATCCAACGCCGGGGTGATTTCCAGAAGCTGCAGAATCACCGGCTGATCAGGCCCCAACATGGCGCCGGAAGCCACGCGAAACAACAAGGCGTAGCCAATTTGTCCCGCAGGGCCGGTGATGGTAACTCGGACTGGATCTTTCATTTTAGTCTCTCTTGTTGTTTTGGGTGTCTGAACCCGGCAACCAACAGCCCTCGCGAACGCATGTCTTCAGGACCACTGTGCAACCAGATGGGCCAGGTATTGTAGGGTTATAATCCGCCGACGAACAGCCATGGCCATCGCCTTGCCCACAATACCGCCAACAAACGCTGACAGCGCCACCCCTGATGAAGGTCAAACCGACATACACCTGACCCAGCGGATAGAAGAAGCATCGCTGAATGCCTGGCCCGCCCTGCAACAGATTCTGCTGGATGGCTGGGTCCTGCGCTTCGCTCGCGGGTTTACCAAGCGCTCAAACAGCATCGTACCGCTGTACGCCACATCCTGGGCAGAGGGCGTGGATACACGTCAGCGTCTGGCTGAAAAAATCCGCTATTGTGAAAATCTGTATGCCCGCGAACAGTTGCAGACCGTGTTTCGCATCACCTCTTTTAAAACGGTGAGTCACAGCGCCAGCTTGAACGCCCAGTTCAACAGTACCAAAGCCTTGCTCGACCAGACCCTGGAGGAACGAGGCTACGTACGCCAGGACACCAGCCTGGTGTTGAGCAAGCCGATTCTGACCACCCGCAGCGTGGCAGGCTTTCGTTTGTTGCCGCTGGATCAGTGGCTGCATGAGTACAGTCGCCTGACCGGCCTGCCTGAACCCGCGCAATCTCTGCATGGTCTGATTCTGAAGAGCATCAGTGGCGATTGTGCGTTTGCGGTTCTGGAAAACGCTGCAGGCGTGGTCGCTTGTGGCATGGCTGTGGTTGAACAGGAGCTGGCAGGGTTATTTGATATCTATACCGACCCTGCTCACCGCAGCCAGGGTCACGGTACAAACCTGATCGAAGGGCTGTGTAACTGGGCTTCAGAGGCACATGCTGAACGGGTATACCTGCAGGTTGTTGCTGACAATCAGACCGCGTTAACCCTCTACCAACAGCTGGGTTTTACCGAGTTGTACCGCTACTGGTACCGCACCGGCCCGTGAAGCCGCCTGGCCCTTGCGAATTTCTCCTTTTTTGCAAACTTGATTCGTAGCGCTATTTTTGAGATGTTTCGTTCCGCAAACAGTACGCACACCGTCGGCAAGCGTTTTCGTACCTAAAAACAACAACTTACGCCACGCCGGCCGCATTTCCATAGACCCGGGTAAGCTCACTTTGCTGAGCCGACGGGATTCGTCGCCTCTGCTTAACCGTAGTCACAGGCGATGCTGGGTCTGGAAAACGGGCGAAAACGCGCAATACTTGCGCGCCAAGGGACACGAAGTTCGCCCAGACACCGGCCAGAGACCGGTTAGATGCATCCATTTTAGTGCGCCTGGCAAGAGAGAGCATTATGACGTTAATTACCAACGGTGGGTTCCCGCCCGCAAGTGGGCTATACGACCCCGCAAATGAAAAAGACGCCTGTGGCGTTGGCTTTATCTGTGACATCAAAGGTCGTCCAAGCCATCAGATTGTGGCTGACGCCGCCTTCATGAACTGCTGTATGGAACACCGCGGTGGGGTCGGCTATGAAACCAATACCGGTGACGGCGCTGGCATCCTTACTGGCTTACCCCACAAATTGCTCGAACACATTGCCCGGGAAGAACTTGGCGTTACCCTGCCGGCCACTGGCGACTATGGTGTCGGCAACGTGTTTCTGCCTGTTGATGAAGACGAAAGAGCACGCTGCAAAGCTGTTTTTGAAGAACAGATCGCAGCTGCCGGACAAACTCTAATAGGATGGCGTCAACTGCCTGTCGACCCCGATATCGCTGACCTGGGTCGCGCCGCACGTGCCGCTATGCCTGCGTTTGAGCAGCTGTTTATCGCGGCTAACGGTGTATCCGGAGACGATTTCGAACGTAAGCTTTACCTGATACGCAAACACACAACCCACCTGCTGCGCGGCGATCAGAGCCTGAGTCAGCGCAAAATGATGTACGTATGTTCATTGTCGACCAAGGTCATTGTTTATAAAGGCATGCTGACACCAGCACAGCTGTTCCCCTTTTACCTGGATCTACAGAATGAAGCTTATGAGAGCCATCTGGCCATGGTGCACTCCCGCTTCAGCACCAACACCTTCCCTTCCTGGGACCGCGCGCAGCCAAATCGATTTATGAGCCACAACGGCGAGATCAACACGCTGCTGGGCAACGTTAATTCAATGAATGCTAGAGAAGGCGTCGCAAGCTCAGACTTATTTGGCGACGATCTGTCCAAGCTGTTCCCAATTGCTGAGCCCGACTGCTCTGACTCAGGTTCATTTGATAACGTTCTCGAATTCCTGCTGATGTCCGGCCGCAAGCTGCAGGAAGCGGTGCTGATGATGATTCCCGAAGCCTGGCAACAGCATCAGACCATGTCTTCGGATAAAAAGGCGTTCTACGAGTACAACTCCAGCTTTATGGAGCCCTGGGACGGCCCTGCCTCCATTGCATTCACCGACGGTACCTATATAGGGGCTGTACTTGATCGCAACGGCTTACGTCCCTCGCGCTACTACATCACCGATGACGACAAATGCATCATGGCCTCAGAAGTAGGCGTAGTACCTGTTGCACCGGAACGAGTTGTTTCCAAAGGCCGCCTGCAACCGGGCAAAATTTTCCTCATCGATTTTGAACAGGGTCGCATGATCCCTGATGAAGAATTAAAAACCGACCTTGCTAATCGCCGCCCTTATCAGTCCTGGCTGGACGAACAACGCCTGGCCCTGGAAGAAATTCCGCTGGTGGTCGGCGAAGGTTTAAGCCGCGCCAGCCTGACACAACGTATGCAGGCTTTCGGCTACACCCAGGAAACCATGCAGTTCATGCTGCTGCCGATGATCAGCGAACTGCGTGATCCGCTGGGTTCTATGGGTAACGACGCTGCGCTGGCGGTCATGTCCGAAAAACCGCGCATGCTGTACGACTATTTCAAACAGCGTTTTGCTCAAGTGACTAACCCCGCCATCGATTCGATCCGCGAAGAAGTCATCATGGCGCTTGAGTGTTATATCGGACCGGAAAAAAATCTGCTCGAAACCACGCCAGAGCATGCGCACCGGTTGCATGTGCCCCATCCGATTCTGTCTAACTCAGAACTGGCGTCGCTCAAGCACATGGATTATCGAGGCTGGCGCAGCCGCACCATCGACATCACCTATCCCGCGGACTCTGGCGAAGCGGGTCTCATCGAAGCGTTAGACCGGGTAAATGCTGAAGCTCAGCTGGCCATTGATTCTGGTGACAGCTTAATCATCCTGTCTGACCGTGAAATCAACGCATCGAGGGTGCCTATCGCTTCTCTGTTGGCGGTCGGCAGCGTGCATCAACATCTGGTATCGACCCACGCGCGATCGCGTATTGGTATTGTGCTGGAAAGCGGTGAAGCCCGTGAAGTTCACCACCATTGCCTGTTGGCGGGCTATGGGGTTGATGCGATTAACCCCTACCTTGCCTTCGAAGCGCTCTGGGATGCCCGTAATCAGGGGCACTTTGATAACGTTGACCACGTTCACAACGATGAAGACGTTGTCGCCGCGTATAAAAAAGCGGTTGCCAAAGGCATGCTCAAAGTCATGGCTAAAATGGGTATTTCCACCCTGCAGTCTTATAAAGGCGCACAAATCTTCGAAGCCGTCGGCCTGGCAAGTTCCGTTATTGCCAAGGCTTTCTCGGGCACAGCCAGCCGCGTTGAAGGTGTCGGCTTCGACGTCCTCAGCGAGGAAATGGAAAAGCGTCATGCCCTCGGTTTTCCCGCACGCAACGTTGTGCCGCTAACTGTGCTGCCCAATCCCGGCGATTTCCACTGGCGCCGTAATGGTGATACGCACATGTGGGACCCGCAGGCTGTGGCCAGCCTGCAAAGTGCCGCCCGCACCAATAACGAAGATGCGTACTGGCAGTTCGCCAAGCACATGAATGAAGAGAACACCCGCAACGCAACCCTGCGCGGACTTCTGGCCTTCAAACCAGGTGGCGAAGCCATTGCGTTGGAGGAGGTTGAAAGCGAGCAGGACATCGTCAAACGTTTTGCCACCGGCGCCATGAGTTTCGGCTCGATCAGTGCCGAAGCACACGAATCTCTGGCCATTGCAATGAACCGCATGGGGGGCAAATCGAATACCGGTGAAGGTGGCGAAGACGCCGCGCGGTTTACGCCTATGGCAAATGGCGACTCCAAACGCTCCGCCATCAAGCAGGTGGCCAGTGGTCGCTTCGGGGTAACGATTAACTACCTGACCAACGCTGACGAATTACAGATCAAGATTATTCAGGGCGCCAAGCCTGGTGAAGGCGGCGAATTGCCGGGCACCAAGGTGGATGACTACATTGCGAGCCTGCGGCACTCAACACCTGGCGTCGGCCTGATCAGCCCGCCGCCGCATCACGATATTTACTCTATCGAAGATATGGCGCAGCTGATTCACGATCTGAAGAATGCTAACCCGAGCGCGCGTATCAGCGTCAAGCTGGGTGCAGAGATTG
>CBDUMB010000078.1:0-10157 GCA_965368205.1 uncultured Pseudomonadaceae bacterium
AAAGAAAAGATCTCTTCTTTTGTTGCCCCGGCCGCCATGACCGGCGACCTGGTGCAGGCAGCCAAACGATCCAGCTATGATCTTGGCTCATTGCTCACAGTCGGCGGCGGTGGCGCACCCCGTGCACCGGAGCAGGTGAAAGACATTAAAGCCTCTATCGCCACGGCAATGCCCAACACCGGTTGGGGTATGACAGAGACAAACGCCATAGGTACCGGCATTGGTGGTGAAGACTATCTGAACAGACCCGCCAGTTCCGGCCGCGTATCTGCGGTTCTGGATCTGAAAATCATCGACGAGGAAGGCAACGAGCTCCCGGCGGGGCAACGCGGCGAGCTGCTGATACGTGGCGTTTCCGTCATTCACGGTTACTGGCGCAGACCCGAGGCAAACGCAGAAACGTTTGTTGACGGCTGGCTGCGCACTGGCGACGTGGCCTATATCGACGATGGGGGCTACCTGTTTATCGTGGACCGGATAAAAGATCTGATTATCAGAGGCGGCGAAAACATTGGCTGCGGCGAGGTCGAGGCGGCACTGGTGGAACATCCGCTGGTCATCGAAGCTTCCGTATACGCCATTCCCGATGAGCGCCTGGGCGAAGAAGTAGGCGCCACAGTTTATGCAAAACAGGGCTTGCTGGAGAACGATCTACGCCAGTTTCTAAATGCCCATCTGGCAAAATTCAAGATCCCGGCGGTTATCCAGATTGTGCATGAACCCCTGCCGCGTATTGCCTCAGGCAAAATTTTCAAACGCCAGTTGCGCGATCAGACCATTGCAGCGCTGGCGGCGAAGTAACCGAACGGAATGCGTTATCCGAAATGATTTACGTCGGTGCGGGGGCGCTTTCGCGTTTTCGGTCAGTGGTTCGCACAGACGGAATAAATATAACAGCGAGCAAGGTTAACACCACAAAAGCTGCGCCGCTGGACATCAGCGCGGCTCCCACGCCGTAATGTTCAGCGATCCAGCTGATCGGAAACACACCTAACGGCATTAATCCGTGCGACATCATATCGATGCTCATGATGCGTCCGCGCATATGGTTATCTACCTGCATCTGCAACATGCCGCGGTTCAGGGACATGTTCCAACTGCTGGTCCAGCCGACGGCGGCAATCAGCACAAAAACAAGCCAGTGTGCTTGGGACCAGCCAAACAAGGCCGTTAGACCACCCCAGCCGATACAGGTGACAATGAGCCACATAGCTTTGTTACGCAGATCACCCATAGTCGCCATCATCAGCGAACCCACAATGGCGCCCAGGCCCATAGCCGAGACCAGAAAACCTAAATCGTCTGGTCCGCCACCCATCACCTGTTCATTGAACGCCGGCAACAGGGTATTTAAGGGCATGCCAACCAGAAACGCAACAATCGACAGTATGATGAGGCCAAAAATCGGTGGGTGCTGCATAACATAGGACAGCCCCTCCCTTACATCCGTCCAGGCATTGGCCTTGGATGCCTGCTTGGCTTTACCGTTTTTGTTGATAAGTAACATAGTTAACGCCGAAATCCCGTACAGGCTGGCAATCACGATATACACCACACCCACACCAAAAGTAGATGTTTTATCACCGCCGGCAATCATCGCGATCAGCAGACCGGCCAGCGCCGGACCAACAATGCGCGCCAGATTCCAGCCGGTGGTGTTAAGGCCCATAGCGGCAAACAACAGATGATCTGGGATCAATTCCGGCACAAATGCCTGCCGTGCCGGCATGGATAACGCCAGAATGGTGCCATTGAAGAAACCGAACCAGATGAAATCCCAGAAGGTCACCGAGCCGGCAAAGATAATCACGGCCATGAAAATGGTTGCCGCGCAGTTAAGTGCCTGCGCCCAGACAATGACTTTTTTCTTCTGCATCCGGTCCGCCAGCACACCACCGTAGAGCGAAAACAAAACCGTTGGCAACATAAAGGACATGGTTACCCAGGCTAGATCCAGCGGTGATTCAGTCAGTTCATACACCAGCCAGCCGCGGGCGATGATCTGCATATTCATGGCAAAAGACGAACCCAGACTGCCCACCCAGAGCCAGAGAAAATTTCTGTGCGACAGCACATGACGAATATCGCGGGTAGCCAAAATAGATCCGATCGCAAGCAGGCCGCCTATATTAACACACTCCAAATCTTCCTCTTGAAACACACCTCCAGCACTCTGCCTGGCGTGAACATTTCAATTGCTGCAGTATAAGTTCCCATACTTTCTTTCAAGCCGGGGTAGAGCGATGCGACTAGGTGCTGTGTTGTACGATGATTTTGAACTGCTGGACGCTTACGGCCCGCTGGAAATGTTTGGCTGCTTAGCGGAAGACATTGAGACAGTAGTGATTGCCGAGCAGAAAGGCCCGGTGAAATCTACCGGCGGCCCAAAAACCCTGGCTGAGTACGATTTCACCGACGCACCCGCGCTGGACCTGCTCTTGCTGCCTGGTGGTATCGGCACGATTCCCGCTCTGGAAAATCAAAATCTCCTGCGGTTCCTGCAGGAACGCTGCCCGGACATTCCAATCAACATGAGCGTTTGTTCCGGTTCAGCAATATTTGCCAAAGCCGGATTGCTTGACGGATTGCGCGCCACGTCCAATAAAATGTTTTTCAGCCTGGCGAGCAGCCAGAGTGACAAGGTGGAATGGGTGGAGGAAGCACGTTGGGTGGATGCTGGACAGTATGTGACCTCTTCAGGTGTATCTGCCGGTACGGATATGTCCCTCGCTGTTATCGAACGTTTATTTGGTGCGGAACGTGCGCAGCAGGTCGCCGCGTTTACGGAATATCAGTGGCACACTGACGCCGATTCTGACCCGTTTGTGAAATATCTTAATCAGGCAGACGCAGGCTCGGCCTAGTACGCCAGCCGATAAGTGTCCCCATCGCGCACAATATGGCCAGCGGTGGGTCCGGCAAAGTGTGTGCCGATGATCAGTACCGGTCGATCTGCGTAGCGCTGCACAAAATTTTCTCGCGTGTGTTGAGCAAGCCCGCCGTCATGGTCCGCGGTACAGGTCCAATGACAATGTGGGATCTGACTCGGGTGATGCATCATATCGCCGGTGATCACAGCTTCTTCACCGTTCGATGCAATATGCACACTCACGTGGCCTGGCGTGTGACCTGGCGTTGGTTCCAGCCAGACTTCATCGGTCACACGATGCCCGTCTGTGACCAGCACCGCCTTACCCGCATCAAAGATCGGCTGCACAGAGTCTTCGAACACCGGGCCATAATCCTGCCCTTCGTTGCGCCAGTGTTGCCATTCGGTTTCGTTAAACAGGTAGTCAGCCTGGGCAAAAGTAGGTTGCCACTTGCCGTCGATCAGCTGGGTATTCCAGCCGACGTGATCTACATGCATATGGGTGCACAGTACCGTATCGATTTGATCCGTGGCGAAGCCGGAGTCCGACAAGCGTGACAAAAAATCACCCTGCATCATGTGCCACCGCGGAGAGCTGCGTTCTTTGTCGTTGCCGATGCAGGTGTCCACCATAATGGTCTGGCCCTGGGACTCAACAATAAGTGTATGAATACTCAACACCATGCGATGCTGCGCATCTACAAACGGAGTTATCCAGGGAATGCCGAGCAATGCCTCGGGTGTGGCCTGGGGTAGGAGATGAGGTCCAAGCGAGGCTGTGGTTAGCTCCACTACCTGAGTGATCTGTACTTTGCCAACCTGCCATCTGTTCATGGTTAAACCCTCTTCGTTAACAACCGCTGATCAGCTCAGCGTTGCAAATCGCTGAGCTTTGGTCAAACATCGTTAAAACACTGGGGAGAACAAATATGCAATACGAAGATCTGGGTATCACCATCGACAATAAAGTCGCCGTTGTCGAAATTCAGCGTCCACCAAACAATTTTTTCGACACGGCGCTGATCAACAATCTCGCCGATGCGTTCACGGAAATGGACGAGGGCGATGATGTGCGCGCCATTGTCCTGTGCGCCCAGGGCAAACATTTCTGCGCAGGTAACGATTTTTCTTCGTCGTCCCGCAATGAAGAGCGTGCAGACCGCCAGCCAGGTCAAGGCAATCCGCTTTATGCCGCCGCAACACGCCTGTTTGCCGCCAAAACACCGGTTATCGGTGCTATTCAGGGTGCCGCCGTTGGCGGCGGGTTTGGTCTAGCGGTAATGCCGGATTTTCGTGTGGTGTGCCCGGAAGCACGTTTCACCGCAAACTTTGTGAAACTGGGGTTTCACCCTGGATTTGCTCTCACCCATACCCTGCCACGTCTGATCGGGCAGCAGCAGGCGAGCATGCTGTTCCTTACCGGACGCCGCATAGGCGGTGAAGAGGCCTACAAAATAGGTCTGGCTGATGTACTGACGGACAAAGACAATCTGCGCGATGAGGCGATTAAGCTGGCTGCAGAAATCGCAGAAAACGCGCCCCTGGCGGTACGGTCCGTGCGTGCAACGATGCGCGCCGGTCTTGCCGACGCCGTCAAAGCACAGACCGACCATGACAACGCCGAGCAATACCAACTGCAGCAGACCGAAGACCACAAAGAAGGTGTGCGCGCTGTTGCCGAGCGGCGCCCGGGCAACTTCCAGGGACGTTAGCCGCTAATTAAGCTTGCGCAGCTGCTGATGCTGCGCGTGCGTCCAGATCTGCTCGAATCTTGCCGTGGGCTGCTTCATCCAGTTTAAAGCGGGTGAACATCACCGCGCCTATGGCATAACAAATTAACGGAAACAGTCCGTACAAAGTCACCATAGACATTTTTACAGTCATGGTTTGTTCAACGTTAGGTACAAAGCCTGAGAAATCAAGCACAAAACCGGTCAGCAGTAACATAACGCCTAACGCGCTTTTCTGTACAAAATTCCAGGCTGCAAAATAAGCACCCTCTTTTCGCTCCCCAGTGAGGTGTTCGTCGTAATCGATGACATCGCCCTGCACCGAAGGCCCGATGGTGCCCCCACAACCGTTCGCCAGACCGGCAAATACAGCCATGGAAATAATCCAGGTCAGCCGGGTATTTACATCATCAAAAAATGGCAGCAGGAACATGGCGCCAAACGAAACGCCGGTCAGCACCATGCCGAAAATCCAGACTCGAATCTTGCCAAACCGTCTGGACAAAGGAATCCACAGCGGCACAGATGCAAATGACGGCAGCATATACGCAAAAATAATGATGGGGGCCCAGGTAGGCGCGCCGACAACGTAGTGCGTGACGTACAGTGTCAGCGCGGCAATGGCCGACGAGCCGACATGTTCAATAAAGGTCACAATCAGCAGAAGTCGCGCATGCGGGTTCTGCCAGACATCTTTGAACGCTTTTACCGGACTGGATTTCACCCGACCCTGAAACTCAGGTCGCTCACGCAGCCGCGCCACGGCAAAAATGACCAGCCCAAACATGATCACAACCGCCAGCAGACCCAGGTCCGAAGCCAGCGCGCGAACATCTCCATTTGGGTCAAACTCTTCATTAATCAGGAAGTACAAGCTGACCAGAGACAGAATCGAGCCAATGATGTAGGCGGCGTGACGGGTACCAAACATCCGACTGCGTTCGTGATAATCGTCAGACAGCTCAGCACCAAGCGACAGGTGCGGGACAAAAAACAGCGTCATCGCGGAATAGAAACCGATCACAGCAATGGCCGTCCACACAATCAGACCACTTTCATCCAGGCTAACTGGCGGCGCAAACACCATGTAGAAACCTGCTGAGATGGGTAGACAGCTGGCCAGTATCCAGGTTCTTCTGCGCCCCAGGCGCGTGGTTGTACGGTCACTCAAATAACCGACCAGGGGATCTGATACCGCATCCCAGATACGCGACGCACTGTAAATAATACCCATCACAGCAGGGGCAATCAGCAGTATGTCGGTGGCAAATTTCATCATGTACAGGCTCAGCAGCAGGTACATATAACCGGCACCCATGGCCGGTGCACCGTAGGCGATGATTGTGCGCCAGGAGACCCGCTTTGACTGGCCGGCCACGTTCAGGCGTTCTTGATGGTCAGACCACCATCCACAGGTAAGACCGCACCGGTCATGAACCCTGACGCTGGCAGGCAGAAATTAAGCGTGCCATGGGCCACTTCTTCAGGTTCGGCATACCGTTTTAAAGCGACGCGTCGGCGTGCGTAAGTTTGTTTCTGTTCCTCTGGAATCCCATCCGTCATACCCGTGCGGATAGGACCGGGGCAAATACAGTTTACGGTGATGCCTTCCCCGCCCAATTCCACTGCCAGCGAACGGGTGAGACCAATAACCCCGTGTTTCGCCGCCGTATAAGGGCTGCCAAATTTGGTTGCGCCAAGCCCTTCTGTCGAAGCGATGTTTACGATACGCGGATTCTTTGATACGCGCAGATGAGGCAACGCAGCCCTGATTGTGCGGGTATGTGCAGTCAGCAGCACATCCAGAGTTTTCGACCAGGCTGCTTCGTATTCATCACCATCTATGGGCGTGAAAATTGAGATACCTGCGTTGTTGATGAGGATATCCAGACCACCAAAATGATCAGCCACCTCTGCAACCACCTGTTCCACCGCGGCGCCGTCGCTTAAATCCAGCGTCCAGCCTCGCACCGGGCACCCCGCCGCGTCAATTTCTGCAACTACCCGCTGCAGACCTTCGCTGTTCAAATCTACCGCGGCGACTTTTGCACCTTCATCGGCAAACAGTTTAGCGGTCGCTTCACCCATGCCGCTGGCGGCACCGGTAACCAGCACAACACACCCTTCAACAGACCGGCTAAATTGACTTAACGGCATGAAACTCCTCTCCTTTTTTAACGTCACAACGCATCCCCAGACGCGACCCAATTTAGGGGCAGCGGAAGACTATTGCAAACCCTGTCAGACAGCAGGTACCGTCTATGACCGCATACCTGGGGAGACCTTGTGGAGACCACCGTTGAACAAACCGGCCAACTGATTGCTGCCTATTTAGGCAATCACTGGCAGACCGAGTGTCGCTTTCAAGACATCAACCAGATACCTGGCGGTGCGTCGCGACAAACTTACCTGGTGCATCTGCTGCGCAACGGCCAACCGGTCCGTGTGATTGTGCGACGCGACCCACCCAGCTCACTCATCGACACAGAACGTGCCCACGAGTACAACACCTACGCAGCCGTCTTTAAAAATGGCGTGATGCCCGTACCACAGCCAATCGTGCTGGAGGAGACCCCTGGTGCACTGCAGTATCCTTTTTCGATTTCCGCCTTTATCTCCGAGGGCAAGGCTTCCCCAGCCGGATTAGATGAACCTGAGATGGCGCCGGCAAAATCCGCGCTGGCACAGAGAAAATGGTCGCTGCTGGGCGCTCTGGCAAAACTATCCCCCGCCCAACTGGGGGTGGATAGTTTTATGCCAACACCAGAGCATCCCGCAGTCCATGAACTCAGTTACTGGCGCCAGGTGATCGAAGCGGACGCCCTGCACCCACAACCCATTGCAGCTGCCGCTTTACGCTGGCTGGACAAACATTTACCGGCACCGAGCGGAAATCTGTGCCTGGTGCATGGAGATTTCCGCACAGGGAATTACCTGTATACACAAAGCGGAGAAATAACCGCGGTGCTGGACTGGGAGATGGCGCACATCGGCGACCCCTTAGAAGATCTGGCCTGGTCTTTAGATCCACTGTGGTCCCCCGATCTGCACCTGGCCGGGCGTTTAGTGCCACGAGCAACCGCCATCGATATCTGGGAAAAGGCCAGCGGCATGACTGTCGATCCTGAAACATTTCGCTGGTGGCAGATTTTCGCTTCGGTTAAAGCCCTGGCAATCTGGCTGTCATCTGCCCACGATTACACCACCGGCACCACCAAAGAACCTATTCTCGCGTTTGCCGGCTGGCCAATGATCGACAGACAGAACCGGATTCTGCTTGACCGCTTATCGCCAGATTCCCAACACCTGTACGCCGAGGCGCTGGCATGATTAATCAACCCGGTACACAGCTGCGCGACCTTGCCGTTCGTATCGCCACCCACGTTCTACCCGACATGACCAGTGCGTATGGCCAGGCGGATGCGGGGTTGATCAGTGGTTTGCTGATGGCGCTGGCACAGGATTTTGAGCGGGCCGCCTTCAATCGTATGACGGACATTGAAGAGATCCAACAGCTGTTACAAGTGGCACTGGAAGCGGGCCAGAATATACCGGCCACGCAAGCGATGGAAGCATTCACCAATGCCGCCCCCGCCTCGTTACACCTGCGCGACCTGGATCAACTGCATGCCCGTGGCTTTGAGCTGCTGATCGAACTACATACCTGGGCCGAAGCCAACGATGCGCAACTCAATCATGCCATCTGGTCGCTGCTACGCCGTCACAGCGAGCGCAACAAATTTGAAGTGGGTGGACCTTAAGCCTCCGCTGCACGTGCACGGGCGTAAAGATATGCGGGCAGTGCGCACGACAAGCCGATACACAGGTTCAACAGCACAAACAGCCAGGCTTTCGGGCCCGCCTTGGCGCTGAACATATAAAGCCAGAACACTACCGAAGTGATGAGCAGGTCAGCAGTAAATCCAGCCGCCGCCGAATTGACAAACAGCGCAGGCACAAACCCTGCCGGCCCGATCATTTCCGCATGGAAAAAGCCCAGAAAAAAGGCAATGGGGAAGACTGCGCCAATTATCGCCAGCACAAGATAAGTCTGTTTCATGTGTATCTCTCCTTAAGACAAACAGCTGACTTAAGGTAGTCTGATAAGGTAATCGAGGCAATTACCTGCAAGGTAATCGTCGTCCCGGTGATACAAAGTAAACTGCACAGGCTGCAACAGAGAAAGACTATGGCTGAAACGATTCCGATGTTTGCTACGTTACTGAAACAGTGGCGCCGGCACAGGCATATCAGTCAGCTGGATCTGGCGCTACAGGCGGGCGTTTCCCAACGGCACGTGAGTTTTCTGGAAACCGGCCGCGCTAACCCGAGTCGTTCAATGGTGCTGGCACTGGCCAACTCTCTGGATATACCGCTGCGCGAACAGAACAGCCTGTTACAAAGTGCTGGTTTCAGCGCATCCTTCAGCAGCGGCAACCTCGACGAAGCTTCCCACAGCTTGTTCCGCCACGCTTTGCAGCAGACCCTCGATCATGCCGAACCTTATCCGGCTATCGTGCTGGATGGGAATTGGAACATGGTCCTGGCCAATCAGGCGGCGTTGCGATTCTTTTCGATATTCATCGATCCATTTCAAGCGCTGCAGGACATGGGCAACCCTTCTCATTTCCAGATTGTACGTTTGTGTATGCACGAAGCTGGCCTGCAGCCATATATCGACAACTGGCAAACGCTGATTGCTTCCTTCCTCGCCCGTGCCAGACGTGCGTTGCTGACAAACCCCCAGGACCAACAACTGCCCATTCTGATTGAGGAAATTCTCAACCATCCACTGGCACCGGAAAACTGGCACCAGACCTGGAGCGCGCAACCAGCGCCAGCGATGGAAATGATCATGCACAAAGGCCAGCAGCGCTATCGACTGTTCACCATGCTGGCGCACTTTGGTGCGCCCGCAGATGTCACCCTCGAAGAGCTTTCCGTTGAACTGTTTTATCCCGCTGATGAAGCTACCCGGACCTCCCTTGAGAGACTCGCTGACACCTGATCTTTCGGTGTAACATTGAAAAAAGTTACCGCACTCACTCAATATAAAGAGACTTCAAACATGATCCATCTCGATCGCACCGGCGATGTTTTCACCCTGACCATGGATGCTGGCGAGAATCGCTGGAACACCACTTTCGTGCGCAACCTCGCGGAAGCACTGGATGAAGTTGAAGCCTCCACCGGACCCGCCGCGCTGGTCACTTTGTCCGCAAACGAAAAGTTCTTTTCTAATGGACTGGATCTGGCCTGGGTTGCAGACCCTGATGCCTATCCGGAAGCAGGTGATCGCGTCGCTTTCGGAGAAGAATTTATGGCGCTGATGGGGCGTATCATTACGTTTCCCATGCCAACGGTCGCGGCCATCAACGGCCATGCTTTTGGCGC
The DNA here is from genome assembly GCA_965368205.1 of uncultured Pseudomonadaceae bacterium. Taxonomy (GTDB): domain Bacteria; phylum Pseudomonadota; class Gammaproteobacteria; order Pseudomonadales; family Azotimanducaceae; genus UBA4421. The sequence goes on from CBDUMB010000078.1 coordinate 9,994, forward strand.
CGGGTTTATGAGTGCTTTATGTCACGACGTCCGCTTCATGCGGGCGGACCGGGGGTTTGTGTGTGCCAATGAGATGCAGCTTGGCATGCGCATTCCGAATCCGGAACTGGCCCTGTTCCGCCATAAGCTACCTATGAACGTTTACTTTGAAACGGTACAGCTGG
>CBDUMB010000079.1:0-10039 GCA_965368205.1 uncultured Pseudomonadaceae bacterium
ACCCCCACCACTGGCGCCTGAAACAATCAATCTGGATCAGAACGAACTGGCATCCCGGTCACAAGCCTTGCGCAGCGTCCAGGTTTGCGACCCTGCACTGGCGGAACATCCCTGCCCTGAGGCCAGCCCCTCCCCCTGATCAGAATTGTTCAGCGGTTAAACCCAATACGGCATCAGAGGCAGACAGAATACTCTGCTCCAGCCCAACGCTGGCCGGTAGAATACGATTGAAGAAAAACTGCGCGGTAACCCGTTTACCGTCACCAAAATCATCCGCAGGTGCAACATGCGCCATACGTGCCCACAACCAGGCATAAATGATTAAGCCAAACAGCTCGAGAAAATCTGTACTGACTGCACCGGGCAGGTTGGGGTCCTCTGCGCTACGCTCGATGACTGAGCCGGTAACCCGCACCAGTCGATCCAGAGCTTCCTGCAGATCCGCCTGATGGACATCAGCAACTTCAGACTGGCCCATGTCATCAATGAATTTACGCAGGGTTACACCGCCATCTCGCAGCACTTTGCGGCCGATAAGGTCCAACGCCTGCACGCCATTTGTGCCTTCATAAATCTGCGCAATGCGCGCATCGCGCACCACCTGTTCAACCCCCCACTCCTGCACATAGCCGTGGCCCCCAAACACCTGCTGCGCCATTACCGCACCATCAAAGCCGCGATCACTGAAATAAGCTTTTGCCACCGGCGTCAACAATTCTGAGCGCGCATGGGCCTGCGCATCTTCGCCATATTTACCTTGATCCAGTAACAAACCAACATACAGAGCAAAAGCGCGGCCTGCTTCATTGTAGGCGCGCTGGGTCATGAGCATGCGACGCACGTCAGGGTGCACCAGCAGAGAATCTGCCGGTCCTTCTGGGTTCTGCGCACCCGTTGGCGCACGACCCTGCAACCGGTCTTTTGCGTAGGCTGCGGATAATTGATAAGCCAGCTCTCCGGCGCCCAGACCCTGTAAACCAATGGATAAACGTTCGTAGTTCATCATGGTGAACATAGCCGCAAGGCCTTTGTTCTCCTCACCCAGGAGGTAACCCGTGGCGCCGTCGTAATTGATCACCGAGGTGGCGCTACCACGAATACCCATTTTGTGTTCAATCGAGCCACTTGCCCAGGCATTGCGCTCACCCAGGCTGCCGTCTTCATTAACCAGAAACTTGGGCACTATAAACAGCGATATGCCTTTTGTGCCGGCGGGCGCACCAGGCAGCTTGGCCAGCACCAGGTGAACAATGTTCTCGACCAGATCATGCTCGCCACCGGTGATAAATATTTTTGTCCCGGTGATGGCATAACTGCCATCCGCATTGGGCTGCGCTTTGCTGCGCATGATACCCAGGTCCGTGCCGGCATGGCTTTCCGTTAAGGCCATGGCACCTGTCCATTGGCCGGCATACATTTTCGGCAGGTACATCTGCTTCTGTTCCGGGGTACCGTGGGCATCAATCGACAGACAGGCGCCCACCGTAAGCGTGCCGTAGAGGTAGAGGCTGGCGTTGCCAGACCAGAGCATCTCTTCCACCAGACAGGCCAGCATTTTCGGCATACCCTGACCGCCGTATTCCGGGTTACCGGCCAGACCCAGCCAGCCACCTTCACTTAACTCACGATAGGCGGCTTTAAACACCGCAGGCGTCGTGACTTCACCGTCCTGCCAGGTGCAGCCTTCTTCATCTCCCGGGGCATTGGTTGGCAGCATGACCTCCGCTGCGATACGGCCACCCTCCGCTATTACGGCATTGATCAGATCTTCACTGAAGTCGCTAAACGCGGGTATCTGTGGCCAGATATCCTGGACTTTGAATAATTCGAACATGAGAAACGCGGCGTCGCGTTCTGGCGCTTGGTAATGCAAAAGTGACCCTTAGGACATGCTTCAAAGGGGCCATATATTAATGCATGAGCAGACCATGGCCCAGCTGCAAAAAAAAGTGTCTGACCGGAAGGGAATGTATCAGGCGTGAACGTCGATGAGAAAGCCGAGCAGCTCATCAGCTGTCTGAACCACCTGAGTCGCGGCCTGCACCTGTCGCTCATAAAGCTTCAGATCGACCACCGCTGCGCTGATCTCATCAATCGCTACACTGCTGTAGGGTTCGCCGTCACCAGCGCTCTCGCTGGGCTGGTCTACCAGGCGCTGCTGCGCAATTTCCTGCGCTACGCTGTCCATAGATTTGACACCGTTGCTGATTGCGTTGGCGCCTGCACTAAGCATCGGATTTACTGCCATTTCGCCGACCTTTCACTGCTGTGTCCGCAGCCTAGCCCTTTAACCCGCCAATTGCGTCTCAAACGAGTCATTTCTCACCGTTTTTGAGCACCAGTTCTCATATTTGCTGAGCCAGGGAACAGCTAAACCATCACCATGCAACTCATTAAGCATCTGCTCGAGGCAGTTTTACCCGATACGTGCGTGCTGTGCGAACGAACTGTAACGACAAGCCAGCCGCATCGCACCTGCCCACACTGCTGGGCCGCGTTGCCGCGCATCATTCGCGCCTGCCAGCACTGCGCCCTGCCACTGCAACAGGGTGATGTCTGCGGTGCCTGTCTGACCAACCCCCTGTTTGCAGGCACCTGTGTGGCGGCGCTATTACATCAGGGCAGCGGCCGGGCTCTCGTTCATCGACTCAAATACAGCCACGGCCTGCGCGAAGGTCGCACCCTGGCATGTGCGCTGCAACAGGCAGTGGCGTTGAACTATGCGCAAAAACCGTTGGTGAAAGCCATCATCCCGGTGCCTCTGGCTTACTGGCGTCAGGTGAACCGCGGCTTCAACCAGGCCGCCTGGCTTGCACACCTGCTGGGCAAAGCTATGCACCTTCCCATCATAACAACACCAGTGAGACGCAAAAGTGGCGCTACGCAAAAGGGCAAAAACCGGCGCAGCCGGCTGCAACTGGCGCCAGCCAGCTTTTCCATCCGGCAGCCGATGGCGACAGATCACGTTGCCATTATCGATGACGTGCTCACCACCGGCGCCACCGCAAAAACCCTGGCGCTACAGCTACACAATGCGGGGGTTAAAAAAATAGATGTCTGGTGTGCCACCCGCACACCGAGCCCAACCTGAAACAATCTTCACGCCGGATAGTGTTACAGTGCGCGCCATGACAACCCCAGCCACGCCTGTACCCAATCAGACGCCCTACGCCACGCTCAGCCCCGAGCTGATACTGGATGCAATGGAATCCGTTGGCTTCGAGCCCAACGGCGGAATTATGGCGCTTAACAGCTACGAAAACCGCGTCTACCAGGTTGAGCTGGAAGATGGCTCGTTTGTGGTGACCAAGTTTTATCGACCGGGACGCTGGACGACACCCGCTATTGTCGAAGAACACGCTTTCAGTTTCGAATTGGTGGAAGCGGAAATTTCTGTGGTGGCACCGCTGGTCATCGAAGGCACCAGTCTGTTCGAATACGAGAACTTTCAATTTGCCGTTTATCCCCGGCAGGGTGGCCATCCACCGAACCTGGAAGACGAAGATAATCTGGCCGTACTAGCGCGCACCATTGGTCGTATGCATGCCATAGGCGCACAAAAACCGTTCGAATATCGTGCGGCTTTAACCACCCAGCGTCTCGGACACGATAGCCGCCAGTACCTGCTTGAGCAGCAGTTTGTCCCTCTGGATGTTGAGCGTGCTTATGAAACGGTCACCGCAGACCTGCTTGCCCGCATAGAACCGATCATGGCCACACTGCCAGCAATCAGGATTCACGGCGACTGCCACATGGGTAATGTGCTGTGGCGGGTAGATACCCCTCACTTCGTCGACTTCGATGATTGTGTGATGGGACCACCGATACAGGATTTATGGATGCTGCTGTCTGGCGAGCGACCAGACCAGACGTTGCAACTCAACCTGATTCTCGATGCGTACACGACGTTTTACGACTTCAACCCCGCCACCCTGGGCGCTATTGAAGCGCTACGTACGCTTCGCCTGATGCACCATGCAGCCTGGATTGCACGCCGTTGGCAGGACCCCGCATTCCCGGCGGCATTTCCCTGGTTCGAGTCACCACGCTTCTGGTCAGATCACCTGCTGGAACTGCGAGAACAGATGGCGCTACTGGACGAGCCCGCTCTCATGTACATGGCCTAACAATTCGGCTCGATTGCGCAATAGATTTGCGTACTGCAGCAGAAAAAACGGTCGTTCACGTTCAGGACAGGCAGACTTGGCTTGCTCAAACAGGTCCATGATCTCTGCTATCGGTTCATCTTCCGCGACAATTGCTGAACTATCGCCCAGCGCGGCCGCTGCGGCGATATGAGTTGGATAAATACGCATACCGGAAACAATCGTTCTGTCCATGTAGGCAGCAAGATCATCAATGTTGTGCAGTGCTTGCGCAGCAGTACTGCCTGGCACCAGCGGCTCGCTAAAATGCAGGTGCACGCGGCCTTTCTGCCCCACCATGCCGGCAATGATGCTGTCCAGATCTTCATCAAATGCTTTGTCGTAACTGCCATGCTCAGCCAGCATCGCAAGTTCGTGGGCTTTTCGATCCGCGCAGGGATCAATTTCATAAGAAATAGACACCGGCACCAGCGTCACGGACTGAATAAACCCCTCAAAAGGGTCGTCCACTTCTTTGTGAGCAAGCGTTAACATTTTTAACAAGGCAGCATCAGTGCGATCCCAGCCATCTTTTGCACGTCCCGGGCGTTGCGCAATCCATATGGACACACCTTCCGCCAATGAGTCTCTGATATAGCTGCTGGTCCGAGTGTAGGCACTTAATGCAGCCCGCGCGCCAATGACACTGCGCTCAACCACAAAGCTTTTATTTATGCGCATCAGATCCGCCGCCAGCTCGTTTTCCAACAAGTTGTCACCTACCGCCATGCGACAGGTTTCGTGGCCTGCATTGTGAATGACAAAGTTAAGCAGGCCTGAATCCATCACGATATCGCGATGATTCGACATGAAAAGGTAGGTGCCTTGGGGATCGAGAGATTCCAGACCGGATACTGACAAGTCGATGATCGTGTCATCGACCAGGCGCTCAAAGTAATCAGCGATGATCAGCTGACAATCTTCAACACTCTTTAATCCGCGTGTACGCAAACGCAGAAACAGTCGGGTAGCCCAGTCGCCGACTGCCGTGTTCTGCAAAAGCGGCGGCATCACCACTTTAGAAGCAGCTTTGCCAAATTCGGGATTATTCACCACGCGCTGCACAACCTCGGGAACTTCCTGGTCGTTATATGGGCGAATGCTGTCGTAATCCTGCATGAGGGGCACAGTAGCGCCTTCACGCCAGAAAACAAGCAAACAATCAGTTGATGATTTGCCCATCCGGCTAAACTGATGCACTCTCCAGCAAACACCAACAGAACCGTTCAACAGGCCAGCAAGGAGCTCACCATGGGTTTAGGTATCCGACCCTATACACGGGGTTTACACGATCTTGGCAATAACAGTTATGCCTGGCTGCAGCCCGATGGCGGCTGGGGTTGGAGTAACGCCGGTCTGATTGTTGACGGTGAAGTGTGCATGCTGGTGGATACGCTGTTTGATAAACCGCTGACCCAGACCATGCTGGATGCCATGCGCGACGCAGAACCCCAGGCAACCACCGACTTCGAGTTTCTGGTGAACACACATTCAAACGGTGACCACTGCAATGGCAATGAGCTGGTGGGTGCAGGGCAGATCATTGCTTCCCAGGCGTGTCTGGAGGAGTTGGCCAACGAGAGCCCGGCGGGCATGCTGAAGTTACTGGAAGCGGCACCCAACATGGGTGATGTCGGCGCATTTTTCACGGAATGTTTTGGCAAGTTTGACTTCCGCGATATTGAGCGAACCCTGCCCAACCATACCTTTGAGGGATCACTGGATCTGACCGTGGGCGACAAGGCGGTTGAATTGCGACAGGTAGGGCCTGCACATACACATGGTGACGTACTGGTTCATGTGCCCGCAGATCGCACCGTATTCACCGGCGACATCCTGTTTATCGAAGGCCATCCCATTCTCTGGGCAGGGCCGGTACAGAACTGGATAGACGCCTGCGACTACATGTGCGGCCTGGATATCGACACCGTGGTACCAGGGCACGGGCCCATCACTGACAAACAGGGCATCCTGGCGGTTCGAGGCTACCTGTCTTATATCCACGATGAAGCTAAGCAACGCTACGATCAGGGCATGGGCGTGTTGGAAGCCTGCCGGGACATCAACTTCAGTGACTACGACAGCTGGGGAGATGGCGAACGCATCGCCGTTAACGTTTCCGTGTTGTACAAAGAATTTGCAGGTGACAGCAGTGCCAATGACGTCACTGCCCTGTTTGGTTTGATGGCTCAGCTAAACAAAGAAAAGCGCAGCTGAGCGCAGCAATATCCAGACCCCCATAATCAGCAACAGCCCGTAAGCAAACTTTTTTATCGTCTGCTCAGACACCGGCGGCACAAACATACGGCCCAGCACTGTGCCCAGCACAACAACGGGCAGGGCCGCTAACGCATAGGTCAGCACTGTAGGCGTTAAACCCCCGGTCACACCCACCAGCACCGTGCGGGTACTGGTGGTCAGCACAAAACAGGCCAGCAAAGTTGCCCGTATCGCCGCAAGGGGCAGCGGCTGACTGTAGCCAAACCAACCCAACACGGGACCACTGGCGGAAAACATGCCGCCAACCAGACCTGCTGAAACGCCGGCAAACCAACTGGTAAACGGCGCAGAAACCTGGGGCCATGGATGGGGTTTAAGCAGCATCGACAGCCCCCCTGCAGTGATAAAAACGCCCAGCGCCAGCTCCAACACCCAGCGGGTATGTCCATCCATCCAGGTCATCAGCATCAAACCCAGGAAAACCGCCGGTACCTGACCCAGAGCCAGCCATTTGAACAAAGGCATGTGGACATGATGCACGTGGCCCCGCAACGACAGCACAACATTGAGAATGGTTAACAAGCTGACCACCGCCGCAAGGCTGGGCACGTCCAGCAGTGCAAAACCACCTACAACGGCAACAATAATCATGCCCATGGCAAAACCTGCCACCGCCTGAATATAGCTTCCAATAAATACCGCCAGCAGAATACCGGCCCAGCTCAACCACTCCATGGCGGCAGTATGGGAACCTGTGGGGTTGATAGCCAGCAGCCTGGTGAAAAAGTTTGGTAGCATGATCAGCAGAACGCGTTAGCACTAAAAAGGAGTCCTGGCTTGGACCTACAACTCTCCCACCGCACTGCCCTCGTCACCGGCAGCCATCGAGGCACTGGCGCGATCATCGCCCAGGCACTGCTGGCAGAAGGGGCAACCGTCCTGGTTCATGGGCTGGAACCTGGTCAGGCTGAAGCCGCTGTCACCGAGCTGGGTGGCGGCATTGCCGTGACCGGTGACATCACCACCGACGCGGGCACAGCAGCGTTGATTGCAGCCATCGCCGACTATCCCGTAGACATACTTGTGAACAACTATGGCACTGCTGAGCCGGGTACGTGGCTGAAAAGCGACAGTGACGACTGGATCAGTGCTTATCAGAAAAACGTGCTGTCAGCGCAGCGCCTGATCCGCCACTTTCTGCCCACCATGTCCCAGCGGGATTGGGGGCGCATCATCAACCTGGGCACCGTTGGCTCTTCCAGGCCGAATAGCCGCATGCCGGGCTACTATGCCGCCAAAGGGGCATTGGCCAACATGACCGTTGGCCTTGCAAAAGAAGTGGCGGGCACCGGCATCCGTGTGAATATTGTCTCTCCTGGATTGATCCTCACGCCTGAAGTGGAAGCCGCGTATCTTGCCAAAGGTCGACGCGAAGGCTGGGGTGACACCTGGCAGGAAGTGGAACCCCATGTTGCCAAAGACATACCGATTCGCAGAATTGCACGCAGAGAAGAAATCGCAGGCCTGGTGGCCTATTTATGCAGCCCGCTTGCTGACGCCATTCATGGCCAGAATATCCGCATCGACGGCGGTGCCGTGGATATCGTGACGTGAACGAGCTGACCCACCCATGGCTACGCATCGGTGGTGTCGCTCTGGCAGCCGCCATTGTGTTCCTCCTCAACATAGATGACCCACGGCCTCTGCATCAGCTCTGGTTGCCACTGTGTCTCGCCGGCGCCGCTTATCTGATTACACAGTCTGCAATGGCGGTGGCTATTGCTGCATTTGCGTTAGCGGCGGCGCATAGCGACCCCAACGCGGCCTCCTGGATTCCATCCAGAGCTTACCCGGCAGTTGCGCTGATCAGCCTGATCATCATGTTCGGTATCGCCTGGAATCGTTTTCGACTGCATATTGCGGCGACCCACGAAGCGCGCTGGGCTGCCCGTCGCCAGGCTCAGGCAGACCTTGAGCAAGCAACAGAGGCTGACCAGCACAGCCAGGACAAACCGTGAACGCCGCGAACATCAGCGGCATATTGTTCGATTTTGATGGCACCCTGGCACCCAACCTGGACCTGGCCAGACTGCGCAGCGAGGTGGTGAGCTTTACCGCAGATACGTCTGTACCTGCCGAGGTTTATGATGGCCGCTATATCGTCGAGATTATTGATGCAGCCCACGGCTGGCTGAAGGTAAATAAACCTGATACTGCAGAGCGCTATCGACAGGCTGCACACCAGCTGATTACAGATTTCGAAGTGCACGCCGCGCGATCCACGACACCTTTTCCAGGCGCACCTGAACTGTTGGCACAACTGCGCAAGAATGATCTGAAACTGGGCGTTGTCACGCGTAACTGCCGCGCTGCGGTGCTCGAAGTCTTCCCCGACCTCTTGAACTATGTTGATGCTTTGCATGCCCGCGAAGACGTACCTTACCTGAAGCCCGATACGCGCCATCTGGACAGCTGCCTTGCACAGATCGGCGCAACGTCTAACGACAGTATTATGGTAGGAGACGGTGCTTTGGACATGCGCGCCGGGCGCGCTCTGGACATGATATGTATCGGCGTACTCAGTGGCAGCAATGACGCGGCCGCCCTGCAGGCGGCAGGCGCAGACCATGTTTTACCCGATGCGCTACACCTGCCTGCCTATCTGGCTCAATCGGCCTGAAACCACCCGACAGGCGATTCAGGACTGGTATCCGTCACAATCGGTGATGTTTGCGGCTGGTACACCCAGCCCGCAGCATTACACAACACCTGTCTGATGTTCGGGTCTGCAAACACCGGATAGGTTTCGTGTCCAGGGCTGAAATAGAACACGCGGCCTTTGCCGCGAAAAAAACAGCAGCCGCTGCGGAACACCTCACCACCCGTGTAAGAACTGATAAATACCAGTTCATCGGGGGCAGGAATATCGAAATATTCGCCGTACATTTCATGGGTGGGCAGTTCAATCGGCTGCGCAACACCCGCCGCAATTGGATGCCCCGGGTTCACCGTCCAGACCAGCTCACGGTCGTCCGCTTCACGCCAGCGCAGATTACAGGTGGTGCCCATGAGCTTGCAGAATATTTTAGATAGATGGGCCGAGTGCATTACCACCAGCCCCATCCCCTGCATAACACGTTGATGCACGCGGTCAACAACATCATCAGCCACTTTGTGATGCGCAAGATGACCCCACCAGAACAGCACATCGGTATTGTCCAGCACCTCTTCAGACAGACCGTGCTGCGGGTCTTTCAGGGTTGCGGTACGGACTTCTGCATCAGTGACACCCTCACGCAACAGACTGGCCACAGCGCCATGAATGCCGTCCGGGTATATCTCTGCCACCGCAGGATTGTGCCGTTCATGTACATACTCATTCCAAACCGTAATACGCATAGCGTGGCTCATCTTAGCTAACCAGGAAGCGTCATAGCATATTCGCTCTGGCGCTTGGCTTCACTTACTTGTACAGGCAGAATGAAACCCGGTTTTGCGAAAGGGTCGTTGAAGATGCACAGAGCCACTACCGCACGCAACAGCATCACACCTCTGCTGGATGAGTTAATCGTGCAGCTGGATGAGGAAGGGTCTGCAACCGCAAAGGCCCATTTCAAACGCATCCGCGGCAGTCTGAACGGTGCCAGCGATGCCTGGGAGCTGACCCAGCCCAT
>CBDUMB010000080.1:0-9995 GCA_965368205.1 uncultured Pseudomonadaceae bacterium
TATTGCCGCTGATCTAGCTGCGGTAAGTCAGGCAGAGTCTGATGCGATTACCACAGATGCACTGTTGTATTGGCACAGTGGTCACGTGGACCTGACTACCCGGGGTGGAAAGCCCATCGAACTGTTGGAAAACGCCCGTGGCTCCCTGGCAGCAGCTGGCCTTTACCATGGCGCCGAAGTTCTGCCGATGCGTCTGAGCGCAGAGTTTGACAGCGAACTTGGCTTGCTGGGGTCAGATGCGCTGAAACTGCAGGTGGGTGAATCGGATATTAGTGGCGCGTTGTGGACCGATGATTCACGGCGCGCTTTGAGTGCGCGGCTCAACTCCAGGTATTTGAACTTTGATGTCTTACGTCGAGATACGAGGACTGATGATGCTGCCCCGTTCGAGCTCAACCTGCCTGAACGGATTGGGTTACCTTCAAATTTTCCCATGGATGTTGAATTTGCCGGTAACCGTATCCAGGTGGCTGGTCTGAATTTCAACACCGTTGTAGTTGGCTTTCAGAATCAAGCCGACAGCGCAAACCTCGACGTGTCTTTCAATACCGGTTTGCAAGGCCGGATACAGTTCAATCTCAGCGAACAACGCGTGGGTACCGAGGCAGCGTTAAACCTTGATCTGAAAGTGTCTGCCGTTGATCTCCAACAACTGGGGTTAGACGTTCCGGTGATGGTGACGTCCGCGCAGTTGAATCTGGACGGCAGAGGTGATGGTCTGCCTTCTATTGTGTCGAGCCTGGCGGGTGAGTTGATGGTTGAACTCTCATCGGCTCGTTTATCTGAGGATCTCCAGTTCAGAGCAATCCCTTCCGTTGGTGTGGCGGCAGAACAGGTGACCAGCCTGACACTGTCTGATTTGGATATGCGAATGGGCAAGACCACGCGCACCCTCGGTGAATTGTTGGTTGCGCTGCCAGAGCTTGCGGTGACAGGGCAACTCAACACATCATCGATCAATCTGGATACGCTCATTGTTTCTGCCGATGAATCCCAGGCTGAGCCTGATCCGACGCCACTGTTATCGCTTTTACAGAGCCTGCCTACTGTCGACCTGCAAATTGCGCTGGGAGAATTTACGCTTGAAGCACAAACGCTGACGAACGCCAGCCTGCGGTTAAAGAGCCAGCCCGGAGAACTGAACATTGCGGATGCCAGCTTCAACAGTCCGTTTGGTGCTGTGCAATGGCAGGCGAGTGTGATGACCCGCAATGGTGCAGCTGATGTACAGCTGGACGGTTCGCTCCAGGGTCTGAAAGTGGCGTCTCTGACACAATCCCAGATGAAAGACCTCCTCGATAAGCCGCTTGCCGGTACCCTGGCGCTGCGTGGCCGGGGTGGAGATTGGGCCGAGCTTTATCACGATTCACACCTGCGACTGAAACTTGCCGCACCACCCGTGGCGACCAACCAGCGCCCTGAATTTGACATCGATGTAGAACTGCGAGCGCTTGATGAGGGTCTATGGCAAGCAGACATCGCTGATCTGTACTGGCGCAACAGTGATGTCCGTGGCAGGGTGACCTTTCGTGATATGCAGCCGCCGGAATTGCGTGCTGACCTTAACGCCGGTTATTTAGATCTGACCCCGTTCGATTCACCGCAAGCAGTTACGGCGGGCAAGGTATCGGATGCTGGATTGATTCGCTCTGTTTCCAATACAACCGCGCGAGCGTTGAATTTTCTATCCGGTTCAATCCGCTCCTCCATAGGCGCCAGAGCGCGCCCGACTGATTCAACCAGTAGTAGATATTTCAGCGCTCAGCCCTGGTCGTTAGAGGTCATGGATACGGTAGATGCGGACATCAAAATTGCCGCTGATCAGGTGAAGTCCCGGCGGGGTGAAGCGCGTAACGTCACCTTCTTTGGCCGTGTAGGCGGTCGTCAGCTTAATGTGCTCCTGCAAAGCCCACAGGCCAATGGCGGCGCGCTTGATTTTTCGCTGGCATATGATGCAACCCAACAGCCTGCTTTGGCCAAGCTTTCGCTGTCACTTGCAAATGTGCGCCTGAACCCGCTGCGTGGGGTTGCACCCATGAGTGCATTTGTTGACCTGGTCGCACTGGGAAACAGTGAGCGCACTTTGGCAAGCTCCCTTAACGGTCATGTATATATTGAGGCAGGTTCCGGCTCAGCAAGCTTTGCGGACTTCGGCGGCGGTCTGCTGACCGGAGATCTGGTTCAGGGTGTTTTCGGCAGGTTATTGCCTGCGGCTGAAAAAGCACCAAATCTGAATTGCGCAGTAGGCTATGGACATCTGGTGGATGGTAGCTTTGCCGCGCCCGCCACTATTGTCATGCAAACGCCTGTCGCCAACGTCCTTATTCAGGCGCAAGCTGATTTAAGACAGGAAACGATCTCGGCGCAGCTGGATTCAAGAAGTCGTAAGGGTACGGGGCTGAGTGTAGGCAATGTTTTTTCGAATACAGTTCGACTGGAGGGCAGTCTTGCAAAGCCGGAGATTGTCTCCAACACAAAAGGTCTGCTGTGGCGATATGGGGCGGCGGTAGCAACCGGCGGTATATCGCTGATTGGTGAGAGTGTCTACAAGCGTTTAATGATCGATGACGAAGCCTGTAAGACGATGAAAGCGACGCTGCGGGAAAAAGTCTGTATGCCCGGTTCAGCACTGACTAAATCGCAATTGGTCTGTGGCTAGCATCTTCCCCGGAACGTTAGCTTTAGAAATCTAACTCGACTCCCGTAATGATACCGTAATCATTGTTGGTGGCTTCTTCGGTGGGCGGCCGATTGTCATAACTGTTGTAGAAGGTTAACTGCCAGAACAGATCTTCATAGAATTCCCACTTCAGTGTGGTATTGAACTCGCTGCGCACGCGCCCCCAGTCGGTCAGATTTGGTAACACCGAGAATTGCGCGGTCAGATCAAGTTCCGGTGAGTCGTAGCGAAATATTTCATAGGCGACATTGAACAAAGCTTCCACGCTGTCATTCGAATCGCTTGACCCTGTTATTCGTTCATGGCTGTAGAGCAGGCCGCCGCTCAACGACAGGCGTTGTGAGTTTTCGTTTTTCAGGTAACGCTCCAGCTGCGCACCAATGGAACTGCGCAGGTCGATGCCCTGACCATCATTACGTTCGAAACTGGTGAATACCCCGGTTGCCCAGTGTTTGCCGCGCAGCCTGCGGGTAGTGAGATTGAGTGACGAGCGATTGGTGGTTTCATTTTCACTGTCTTCGGTAATAATCGAATTAAGGTCCACATTCGATCGCCAGCTTTCTGTCAGGTACTGAAGGCGCGCTCCAAAATTGAATTGAGCCACATCGCTGGCTTTAGTGAAGTTGTATCCGGCACTGATGTTGCCCGAAAAACGTTCCCAGAATTCTTCTTCAAAGGGCTGTATGCCAACAACCTGGCTGAGGTCGACACTGACTTTGCCTCTACGTGCATCCACGAGCGCGCGGCGTCCGGCATCTGCAGCGCCGATGGATCCAAAGTAGCGGTTGCCGTCGACTAATTCCAGCCGCAAATGCTGATCGCTGCTGAGACGCTCAACGTCCTCCCACTCAATGGGAATGGTGCCGGTTGCATCGGTCTTAAAAAACAGGCGACCGCGCTCCAGGTATTTAAGCTCGCCAATCAGGACGCTACCGTTGCCAAAATAAACCAGATCATTAGCACTGCTGGTCATGGCAGCGAAGGTCAGGCAGATAACTGCAACCAGTTGATAAGTGCCCTGGATACGCTGAATGCTGCCAGGACCGTTTTTCAGATGCTCTCTCAACTTGTGTCTGCTCCTGTAATTATGACGGGAAGATGCCAGTGGTCTCAGTCGGATTCAATGCTGCAAGCTCATGTTCAGCTTTGCTGTGGTTTGCACCTTGTTGCGCTCGACGGGCCTGCTGGGTGGCATCTGCTAATGCCTTTCCACGCCATGTATTGTCACCGGTGATGAACGCCTGTTGGGTTTTCTCACGCGCAGCTTTTAATGGCGGTGATGCCAGCAGTGCTGAGGCAGGCGCGTGGTCTGCAGAGGCCCAATGTAGGTAAGCATTGTAAGCCAGCAACGCATCGTTTTTACGGCATGCCTGCTGTAACTGTTTGAAACGGGCGGGTTCAGTCTGCGCATGCAGCCGGGCGCGGTGCCGCAGATGTGATTTAAGTCTGGGCAGGTGGCGATTTAGAAGCCACCCCAGCACGCCTGCGACCCCAGCCGCCAGCAGGTAGAGCCACTTCAGGGATCCCGATGGCGTCTGCTGTTCCAAGTCTCGGGTGGCCGTCAGCGCCGGGTTAGCAGCCACAGTCAGGCTAAGCGCCGGGATAGTTTCCACATGTAGCTGTGCTGCCTGCGGATCCCACCACTGCAGATCAATGGCAGGCAGATCCACTTCACCCTCTGCCTGCAGCACAAATGTGGTGGTGTCTATGCGCTGGCCCCGCAGTTCCCCACGATTACTGCTGTCATCAATCAAGGGCGCCTCTGGGTAGGCGGCGACGCCGGCTATTTCATGTTCAGGCAGCGGGGCGAAGGCCATGCCGGAAACACCGGTGGCCGTGCGAGTAATAGTGCGGGTAACTGCATCACCCACCTGCAGTTCCGTTTTGTTCGGAGTAACGTCGACGTTCAGCGTGAATCGCGCGGTGGTCACCAGATTCTGTAAGTTGGTGACTCCTGGTGGTGGGTTCACCGACAGTGACAGGCTCTGTGTATTCAGATCAAAGGCGACGTTCGCCTGGCCAAAACCGGGAGAGACTTCAAATGCGACATCAACCGGCGGGACTTCTATCGTGCCGCTACGTTGTACAAACATCGGGTAACGGTAGCGCAACACCTGCCAGGTCTCACCATCGATGCGTTCGTTCAAATAGATTGTTGTGACCGCGTCTTCCAGGATCAGCGCGCCTGCCACCGCCGGCAGATAGATCCGTTGTTTGGAAAAAGTAGACCCTGGGCTGAGGATATCCACAGTCAGTCCGATCTGTTGACCCACCCAGACGTCAGCGGTTGTCTCAAGTCCCGCTCTTACTCGCGCGTCGAGAGGTTCTGTTGGCTCAGCTGCATCGGCTGGGCTTGCCAGCACTGTGCACAGCAGCAGACAGATGAATAACCAGCGTGCGCTCACTGGCTGGTCTCTGATTGCCGTGCAAACTGCACGGCGAATCGGGCACGAAGAAAGTCGGCAGGTCGGGTGGCGACACGTCGTAACCACAATTCGCGTAATTCGCTATCTGTCAGTCCGGTGTTGGCGTCCACGGTTTCTTCTCCCTTTGCCTGATTCACCCGACCGGTAGTGTCGAAGACAATTTCATCCGCGGCTAACAGGCCGCCGGTGCCTCCGGCATCATCTTCAGGCGGCTGCAGTCTAGCCTGACGTATACGCGCCAGCGTCTGGTTGTCTGTTGCAGGCTGCCAAGCCGGGTGTTGCTGTAAAGACAGATCGTACGCCGCGATGGCGTCGTCGTAGCGGCCCAGCATCAGTAACGCGTTGCCCCGATTGAAATGTGCTTGCGCAGAGGCACGCTGACCGTAAGCCATGGCTGCGCGTTCAAACTCGCCCGCCCGATACCAGGCGGCGCCTATGCGCATGGGATCCGTGTAGCGTTGTGCGGCGCCAGCGTAGTCTCCGGCTGCAAAGAGCCGCTCACCTTGCTGTTCCGGAGTCAACCAGGTGTCCTGACTGCAGCCAAGGGCGGTGCCCGCAATGATGATGATCATAGCGATACGCAGGCCAAGCACTCTGCAGGGCAGGGGAGAATGTTGTCTCAACTCGACCATCGAACCACCCAACCTCGGCGCAGCCAAAGCAATACAATGAGCGCTATTGGCAGCAGCAGGTAATAGCCGGCATCGCGCCAGCGTTGATTGTCATCCGTGGTGACCGCGGTGGGGCGCAGGTCCAGGCGTCGAGCCAGAGTGATGACATCGTCATCATCGATCGTGACTTCTACAAGTTGGCCACCAAGTAACCCAGCGGCGGTGCGCATGGCATCGCGGTCCAGCGCGGGTGCTGCTGGCCCCGCGGCTGCTGCGTCAGCACCTGGCGCTGCCGCCATGCCAAGCACATCGGCTGGTATCTGACTGTCCAGGTCGGTGAGGGCTGCTGGATCAAGATTGTCTGTAATCACCAACACACTGCCAACCTGATCCGCTTGCGTGAACATCTCCTGTGCCATCTTGATGGCAGCCCGAGGGTTGTTACCTTGCAGAGGCATCAGGTCAGGCGCGAGTTCGGCGGCAAACGTTTTGATGAGATTGCTGTCAGTGGTAAAAGGTACAACTCGATGGGCACTGCCCGCATAGGCGATCAGAGCAACACGCGCACCTTTCCGTAGTTCCAGCAGATCTTGAATTTTGTGTACAGATCGCTGCAGGCGCGTGGGCTGGATATCTGCAGCCAGCATACTGGGACCCAGATATAGGGCGATGACCAGAGCGGCCTGGTCATCTGCAAAAGGTGTCGGCTCGCGTTGCCATGACGGTCCTGCCAGGGCCAGGGTTGCAAGGCACCAGAATGCAGCAATCAGATACATTGGCGGGACTCGGCTGCTGGATTGCTCTTCGTCGGTGAGCAAATGCGTGAGCAGGTGCGGGGCCATAACCTGTCGCCAGGCAACATCCGCCTGTCGTCGCCGCCATAGCCAGACGAGTAAACCAGCTGGCAGCAGCGCCAACAGCCACAGCGGTCGCAGCAGATGCAATTCGGCCAGTTCTGTCAACGTTCTGCTGCCTCGACTTTTACCTGGCGTCTCATGAGCGGTTGGCTGCCGTAGTACAACAGCGTCAACAGCATGGCCAGCGCCAGCGGCCAATGGAACAGGTCCTGCCTGGGTCTGAAGCTGACGGTGTCTACCTTGCGCGGGTTTAATCGATCCAGTTCGGCGTAAATGGTTTCCAGTTCAACGCCATCGGCAGCGTGAAAATAGCGTCCGCCGGTGGTGCCAGCCACGCTTTCCAGAACTACCTCGTCAAGAGATTCCTCGCCGACTGCGGTGGGGTCGCCCACGCCGACGGTGTAGATGAGAATGTCTTTGTCTCGAGCAATTTCGGCGGCACGCAGTGGCGGCACCATTGAGCCGGTGTCGTTACCGTCAGTCAGCACAATGAGCAACCGTTCTTCGACGTCGCTGCGGTCAAACAGGGTGATTGCAAGACCGATCGCATCGCCAAGCATGGTGCGCGGACCTGCCATGCGCACTTCGGTCTCAGCCAGCATGTCCTGCAGCAATGTGCCGTCGGCAGTGAAGGGTGCCTGCACAAAGGCTGCTGAACCGAACACAATCAGGCCGATCCGGTCGTCTTCGCGTCGCTTGAGAAATTCGCTCAATACGGATTTAACCGCGGTTAAACGGGCCACCTGCGCACCGGATGCATCTGCAAAATCCTCTGTTGCCATTGAGCCAGACAGGTCGATGGCCACCAGCAGGTCACGCATGGGTAACGTCTGTATCAGTGGTTCTTCGAGCCATTGCGGCCGTGCCAAAGCGATCAGGACCAGTGCCCAGACTGCCCAATGCAGTAATCGCTGTCCACGGGCGGCACTGAGTTGACCTGTTGGCGCTGCCGGCGTCTGGCCGGTGAGTTGTGCCAGGCGGTCGAGGAAAGGCGCACGGACCGAAAGTCGGCGTTCCCGATATTGGGATAGCAAACGCGCTGACAGCCACGGCAGGGGCAGCAGGAGCAGCACAAAGATGTGGCTAAACTGCAGCATGAGATGCGTCTTTACCAGGTGCCTGATGGGTGAGGATCCAACGTTCTGCGACGCTGAACAACGATGTTAACTGCTGGTCATCAGCGGGCACAGATTGCTCAATACCGTAAGCAAGTTCTGTCGCCAGGGGGCCAAAATCTGTGGCAAAGGTTGTATCAGCCCCAGTACGGTCAAGAAATGCCCACCAGGATTCGCCGCTCAGCCCCGCAACTTCTGCGCGAGAAAAAGCCACCAGGGCTGTGCGCTTCAACAGGATGAGCATTTGCGTGGCTGCTGATCTGGGGTCATCGTAACGCTCGCGCAGCCTTCGCAGTTCATCAAGTGCCTGACGCCGATACCTTCGCGCCTGCCATCGCTGCCACCCCCACCAGGTACCCAGCACAAGTGTCAGTAGTAACAAGGTGACTAAAACATACCAACTGGGTGCGGGTGGCCACCAGAAGACGGGATCTGGAAGCACAATATCGTGCAGCCGACTGAGGCTGCCAGGGTCGGTGGTCTCAGACACGGCGCCCCCTATCCTGGGGTCCAAGCAGGGCGCGAACCTGTTCTGCAACCGGACCTTCGGTGCTGATGGGCAGCAGTGGAATAGCGCGTTTGCGAGACAAACCTTTCAGCGTCTCAAGTCGTGCCTCAAAATCCGCTTTATAACGATCGCGCAGATTGCGATTGCCGCTGTCAAACAGCAAATGGCGTGCTGCATCGCTGACT
The DNA here is from genome assembly GCA_965368205.1 of uncultured Pseudomonadaceae bacterium. Lineage (GTDB taxonomy): Bacteria > Pseudomonadota > Gammaproteobacteria > Pseudomonadales > Azotimanducaceae > UBA4421. Next base: position 8,383 of record CBDUMB010000080.1, read on the forward strand.
GTCAGCGGTCCGGCGTTGGGTAATTCAGCTTCGAAAGCATCGTATATCATGGCGAAGATCAGGTCGTTATGTGCGTTCAGCTCGGTAACCTGATCCTGGACCCGTTCGTCGAAACCGCTGCCGTCACCGATCATACAGATCAGGCAATCGTGTTTGGCATGGGGCCTGAGCCGCTCAAGCACCTGGCTGATAATTGCTGGGTTGGCCGTCTGCGGGTTATCAGCGTTGAGCTGATGATTCTTTTTGACAATGGCACCGAGTACACGCATGACCTGATCGCGACTGCGCTGCGGCCGGATCATCTGTATATCGTTATCATCAAACACCAGCGCACCAACACGATCCCCCGCGCCAAGCACGCGCCAGGCGGTGAGCGCGGCCACTTCTGCCGCGGTGACTGACTTGGTGCGTTCTTTAGAGCCAAAAAACATACTTTGCCGTTGGTTCACAAGCAACCAGACAGGTCGATCACGCTCTTCCGTGTAGACCCGCAGGGTCGGTTCTCCGGCACGGGCTGTTGCCTTCCAGTCGACGTTGCGGATGTCGTCACCGGGTACATAAGCACGCAACTCTTCGAAGTTAAGACCACGGCCACGCAATCGCGAAGCGTGACGACCATAAAGAACGCTGTGTACAGGTTGTCGCGGCAGAAAACTGAAACCCTGGGCGGCGAACTGCAGTCGAACCAGTTCGTCCAGGTCTGCATACACGCGCGAGTCTGGACCTGGTGCGGCAGCCTTGGGTTTGACGCGGGTGTACTGTGTCATCTCAGTGGCCTGAAGTATCAGTCACCCTGCACCTCGGGTAGCGGATTACCTGTGGCGCCGGAAGGTGGTTTTATACCAAGAAAGGCAGCCAGGGTTGGGGCTATGTCATAAGGTGTAACAGGGCGGCTCACGTGCTTAGGCGTGAGGCCCGCGCCTGCAAAAATTACCGGCACAAAAGTATCGTAGCGCCAGGGCGAGCCGTGTACCGATGCCACAATCAGGCCATCAAAGTCGTTGATGAAAACACTCTGTTCAAAGACGAGATAGATATCGCCGGAACGCTTGCTGTGCGCGTTATTGAGCACCGCTGTGTTGATCATGCTCTCGGGCAGTTCCGCATTGCGCAGGGCGGTGCCTGAAACCGCTGCAGCGACGCCTTTGAATTTAAGCATTTCTTCGGCTACAGCTTCCTCGACGGTTCGCTGATCCAACCCTTTTTCGTTGATCAATTCCCGATTCAGGTAAATGTAGGGCTGGTAGAAGGCTTCAATAAGTTCCTCGCCGATATCAAAACGGGCCTTCAAAGCCTGGATGGCAGGTGTTCGATCGAGTGCTTCGGTATCGAAGTAGTGGCCCGTATGAATGCCTCTTTCATGCAGGTACCCGGGTACCTCTGGTTGCCCATGATCTGCGGATAACACGATAAGCGTGTTATCCAGACCAACATGTTTGTCGACATGAGCTAACAGGTCGGCCAAGGTGCGATCGAGGTGTGCCAGATTGTCTTCGGATTCCAGGCTGGAAGCACCAAATACATGCCCGACATAGTCTGTGGACGAGAAGCTGACGGATAGATAATCAGGCACGTCATCCGCAACTGGATTTTGCTGTACTTGTACCATTACG